>CAZFBP010000016.1:0-23270 GCA_964517255.1 uncultured Chryseobacterium sp. | reverse complement strand
TCCAGCGCGCGGATGATCTTCTCATCTTCCGGGCCTTTTGCTTCCGCATGCGAGCTGGCGCGTTCGTTCGCATCGGCCAGGGCCTGCGCAGGAGCATCCTCGTACAGCACGCGGCCATCGGTGTTGAGGAATTCCTGGATGTACTCGCGCAGTTCGATCTGCACCAGGTCCCAATCCACCGAGTTGTTCTTGGTGACGCTGATGAAGTTGCTGCTGAGCAGCACGCCGGTGACGAAAGGCAGGTTGAAGACTTTCTCCGCCAAGGGAGAAACGCCGGTGGGTTCATCGGGCGAGCGGAACTCGAGGATGCGACCATCCGGCACGAGCAGGCGGCTGCTCACGAAGCGCATGGTGGCCGGGTTGGGCGTGCTCTCAGCATAGATCGAAACCGGCGGACGCTTGATCGTTTCCATGCGGCGAAGGTAGCCCGGTAGCCTCCCAAGGCGCAGCAGGGAATGTTGGCAACACGGCACTTGTCGGCGCCCTACTTTTGCGACCGATGCGCAAGCTGCGAAGGAACCGATGGGCGCTGGCCACGATGGCCGTGCTGCTCATGCTGGCCACCAGCGGCCTCACGGTCTCGCGCATGAGCTGTTTGATCAGCGGCCACAGTGAGCTGAGCCTGGGCATCGTCGACGACTGCTGCCCTGAAGAGGAGCATGAATCTGCGTCGGTTGAGGCTAGCTGCTGCGACCTGGAGAAGGCAGGCGCTCAGCGCTTCGACCTGTTGTCCTCGACGGAACTGGTGCTGATCGCCCTGACGGCGGTTGAAATCGTCTCTTCGCCGAGCCTTTGCCATGCGGAGCGCATTTCGCCGCGCTGGCTCGATAGCCGCCCACCGCCCCTGAGCGGTCCGGAGCGGCTCACCCTGGTTCGTCGGTTCCTGATCTGATCGGAGGGTTGCGCGCCTGCGCTGAGGCCTTTGCCTCTGTCTCCTCCCGTTCACTTTCCGGAATCCCGAATGACCTCCCTGAGATCGACCCTGCTTTCCCTCATCGCGCTCGCGGCCGTTCCGCTGAGCGCGCAGCAGGCCATAACGGGCCGCATCACGGCCACCCATGATGGCCGTGAGATGCCGCTGCCCGGTGCCACCGCGCATTGGGCCGGCACCGCCACCGGCGCCGTAGCCGACAGCCTGGGGCGCTTCCGCATTGCGGCGCCTGAGCAATGGCCCGCGCGCATCGTGGCCTCCTTCGTGGGGCACCGCTCCGACACCATGTTGCTCGCGCAAGCACCATCCGTACCTATCACGTTCACGCTGGACCCCTTCGAGATCGCCGGCGTGGAAGTGGTGGAGCGCGCGCAAGGCGTGCAATTGAGCACGCGCACCACGGAAGCCACCGAACGCATCGGCCAGAAGGAGCTGAAGCGCGCGGCCTGCTGCGACCTGAGCGAGAGCTTCGAGACCAACGCGACCGTTGACGTGAGCTACAGCGATGCGGTGAGCGGCACCAAGACCATCCGCATGCTGGGCCTCGATGGCAAGTACGCGCAGATGAGCCTCGAGAACATCCCCTTCGTGCGCGGGCTGAGCACCAGCAGCGGCCTCACGCTGATCCCCGGCACTTGGATCCAGGACATCAACCTGAGCAAGGGCGCCGGCACGGCGGTGAACGGCCCGAACGCGATGACCGGCCAGATCGACCTCTGCCTGCTGAACCCATTGGATCAGCCGCCGCTCTTCGTGAACCTCTACGGCAACAGCCAGGCGCGCATGGAGGCGAACATCCACGCCGCGCAGCGCACGGGAGAGCACAGCGCAAACCTGCTGTTGGTGCACGGCAACTGGTTGGATCAGGTCATGGACCAGAACAACGACGGCCTGCTCGATCAGCCGCGCACGAAGCGCATCAACGTGATGAACCGGTGGATGCACCTGGGCGAGCGGAAGAGCGGGCAGTTCACCGTGCGGGCGGTGCATGACGAACGCTTCGGCGGACAGGATGCGATGCACAGCGCGCATAGCGACCACGGCGCGCATGGACTCGGCCTGTACCGGATCGAGGCCGTGAACCGCATGCTCGATGGCATGGCGAAGCACGGCTGGGTGTTCAAAGGCGACGCGACGAAGAGCATCGGGCTGATCGCGAGCGGGCGCTGGCATGCATCGGCTTCGACCTATGGCTTGCGCAGCTACACGGGTGAGCAGCGCAGCGCCTACGTGAGCGGCGTGTACCAGCAATTGCTGCGCGACGGCAACGACCAGATCAAGGCCGGCCTGAGCTTCCAGTTCGATGACTACGACGAGCGCTTCGTGAGCCGTAGGCGTGATGCGCCTAACGACACCTTGCAATCGCTCGACCTCGGCCGCGCCGAACGCATGCCCGGCGCCTTCGCAGAGCACACGTTGAAGCGCGACCGTTTCACCCTGGTGAGCGGCCTGCGCTTCGACCTGAACGACCGTTTCGGCAACGTGCTGAGCCCGCGCCTGCACGCCAAGTACGATATCGGTCCGCTCACCGTGCTGCGCGCCAGCGTGGGCCATGGCTTCCGCACGCCGAACCCGCTGGTGGAGAACGCCGCCGTGATGGCCAGCTCGCGCTGGGTGGCCCTTGAAGGAGGCCTGGGCATGGAGCGCGCATGGAACATGGGCGCGAGCCTCCTGCGCAAATTCAAGTGGCTCCACCGCAAGTGGGCCATCGGCATCGATGCCTACCATACGCGCTTCACGCAGCAAGTGATCGCCGACCAGGACCGCGACCCGCAGACGCTCGCGATCTACATGCTCGACGGCCCATCGTACGCCAACAGCCTGCTCACCGATGTGCAGGTCGATCTCTCGCGCGCGTTCCGACTCAAGCTGAGCCACCGCTACTACGAGGTGCGCGCCACCTACGACGGCCTCGTGCTCGACCGCCCGTTCACGCCGAACCACCGTGGCCTCATCGACCTGGCCTACACCAGCCCTGAAGAGCGCTGGCGCTTCGACATCAACCTCAACCTCTTCGGCGAAGGGCGCATGCCCGCCACGCGGCTCAACCCCACGGCCGAGCTGCGCTTCGCCGAGCGATCGCCGAGCTACGCCACGCTGCACGCGCAGCTCACCTTCGCCACGGGTGCTTGGGAGATCTACCTCGGCGGCGAGAACCTCACGAGCACCTTGCAGCAGCAGCAAGTGATCGCGCCCGATGACCCCTACGGCCCGTACTTTGACGCCAGCCTGATCTGGGGACCGACGAACAAAGCCATGCTCTATGGCGGACTCCGCTTCACACTGAAACGAAAAACCCAGCAAGAATGAAGACTCTCACCATCGTGCTCGCGCTCCTCATCGGCATGCGCGTCAGCGCGCAGAAGAAGACCGAGCACATCGACATTGTGAGCAGCACGGTCTGCGACATGTGCAAAGAGACCATTGAAAAGGAGATGATCTACGAGAAGGGCGTGAAGAAGGTGAGCGTGGACCTCGCCACCTCATCCGTTCACGTGGAGTACGATGCGAAGAAGAGCACGCCGGAGAAGCTGCGCGCGGCGCTGATCAAGCTGGGCTACGCCGCCGATGGCGTGCCCGGCGACCCGAAGGCCTTCGCGAAGCTGCCCGCCTGCTGCCAGAAAGAGGGATGTGGGAAATTGCCGGAGACAGAGAAGCACTGAGCCATGCCACTGATCAGATCCGTACGCGGCTTCGCGCCGAAACTGGGGGCCGGATGCTTCCTCGCCGAGACCGCCGTGGTGATCGGCGATACTGTGCTGGGCGATGGCTGCAGCGTGTGGTACAATGCGGTGGTGCGCGGCGACGTGAACAGCATCCGCATCGGCGACCGCGTGAACATCCAGGACGGCGCGGTGCTGCATTGCACCTACGAGAAGTGCGGGCTCACGATCGGCAGCGATGTGAGCATCGGCCACAACGCCATCGTCCATGGCTGCACGGTGCACGACAAGGTGCTCATCGGCATGGGCGCGATCGTGATGGACCAAGCGGTGATCGGCGAGGGCAGCGTGATCGCCGCCGGCGCCGTGGTGACGCAAGGCACCGTGGTGGAGCCGGGCAGCCTCATGGCCGGCGTGCCCACCAAGCGCATCGGCCCCGTGAGCGCCGACCTCTCGGAGAACGAGATCGAACGCATCGCCCGGAACTACGGCATGTACGCGGGGTGGTTCAGGGAGGTGTGAAGGCGTTCAGGGAGCAGCCCGCCCGAATTAACAGGGCTTCGGGATAACACGTCGCCGGGCCTCCGGTGCAGCGAGGCGCCGCCGCTACTTTCGCCCGACCGGAAATCATGCGTGAGGCCCTGAAGCGCTTCGAGGAGCGCGCCCCCGAGATCGTATTTGAATGGAACGATGCGCCCACCGGCGCCCGTGGCTGGGTGGTGATCAACAGCCTGCGCGGCGGCGCGGCCGGCGGCGGCACCCGCATGCGCAAGGGCCTCGACAAGCGCGAGGTGGAGAGCCTGGCCAAGACCATGGAGGTGAAATTCAGCGTGTGCGGCCCTGCCATCGGCGGCGCCAAGAGCGGCATCGACTTCGATCCCGCCGACCCGCGGAAGAACGCTGTGCTCGACCGCTGGTACAAAGCCGTGATGCCCTTGCTGAAGAACTACTACGGCACCGGCGGCGACCTCAACGTGGATGAACTGCACGACGTGATCCCGATCACCGAGCGCTACGGGCTGCGCCATCCGCAGGAAGGCGTGGTGCATGGCCACATCGGCACGGAAGAAGAGGTGAAGCTGAAGGCCATTGCCCAGCTGCGCGAAGGCGTGAGCAAGGCGGTGACCGACACCGCCTACGTGCCCGTCGCGGGCAAGTACGCGGTGGCCGACATGATCACCGGCTGGGGCGTGGCCGAGAGCGTGCGCCATTTCTATCGCGTCTATGGCGGCGAGGTGAAAGGCAAGCGTGTGATCGTGCAGGGCTGGGGCAATGTGGCCGCTGCGGCGGGCTACTACCTCGCCCAGCAGGGCGCGAGCATCGTTGGCATCATCGACCGTCACGGCGGCGCCATTCGTCCCGAAGGATTCAGCGCCGATGAAGTGAAGCGGCTCTTCGCCGAAAAAGCGGGCAACGCGCTCCGGCTGCAAGACATGCTGCCCTTCGAGGAGGTGAACGCGCGCATCTGGGACGTCGGCGCGGAAGTCTTCCTTCCCTGTGCCGCCAGCCGGCTGGTCACGCAGGGACAGGTGGACCGAATGGCCCAGGGCGGCCTGGAAGTGATCAGCAGCGGCGCCAACGTGCCCTTCGCCGATCCGCAGATCTTCTACGGCCCCATCGGCGAGCATGCGGACGGCATCGCGAGCGTGATCCCCGACTTCATCGCCAACTGCGGCATGGCGCGCGTGTTCGCCTATTGCATGCAGCCCGGCAACGCGCTCACGGACAAGGCCATCTTCGAGGATGTGAGCGTGGTGATCGGCAAGGCGCTGGAAGACTGCTATGCCCGACATGCTGGTCGAACCTGCCTAACGCGCACCGCCTTCGAAATCGCCCTCGCCAAACTCAACTGAGATACTTCAGCACGGCCCCGCGCCGTTCCACCTCAACCCGCAACCGATGCACTTCCCGCTCTTCACCCAGATCGAACAGGTCCGCCAGACCCTTGAACAAGCCGACGCCGCGCCAGCCGCCGAACCCGTCATGGAGACCATCTCCATCTGGCAGCTCATCGTCGATGGCGGCTGGTACATCATGGGGCCGCTAGGCCTCATGAGCCTCATCGCCATCTACCTCATCATCGAGCGCTCCATGGCGATCCGCCGCGCGCTGAAGGAGGACAAGGACTTCATGAACAAGATCAAGGACTACGTGCACGAAGGAAAGATCGACAGCGCGCGCAACCTCTGCGCGCAAGCCTCAACACCCGTTGCACGCATGCTCGACAAAGGATTGAGCCGCGTGGGCAAGCCGCTCAAGGACATCGAGGTGAGCATCGAGAACGCTGGCCGTTTGGAGATCTACCAGCTGGAGCGCGGCCTGCCCGTGATGGCCACCATCTCCGGCGCGGCGCCCATGCTCGGCTTCCTCGGCACCGTGATCGGCATGATCGTCACCTTCCACACCATGAAGATCAGCGGGGCAGGCGTGGAGATCAGCCAGCTCAGCGGCGGCATCATGCAGGCCATGGTCACCACCGTGGCGGGCCTGGTGATCGGCATCATCGCCTACATCGCCTACAACACGCTCACGGCGCGCGTGCAGAAGGTGGTGCAGAAGATGGAGGCCACCACCATCGCCTTCATGGACGTGCTCGAATCACCCGCCAAGTAGCATGGGACTGCGCAGCACACATAAGGTCGATGCGGGCTTCAGCATGAGCTCCATGACCGACCTGGTCTTCCTGCTGCTCATCTTCTTCGTGATCGTGAGCACGTTGGTGAGCCCATACGCCTTGCCGGTGGATCTGCCCAAGAGCGCCAACAAGACCAAGGAGAAGCCCAAGGTGGCGGTGCGCATCGATGCCGAGCAGCACTACAGCGTGAACAACCGCATGATCGAACCCGCCGACCTCGAAGGTGTATTGAAGGACGAGATGGCGAAGCACCCTGCGGATCAAGCCGTGGTGATGCACGTGGACCAGAGCGTGCCCACCGGCATCACCGTAAGCGTGCTGGATATAGCCAAGCGCAACAAGTGGAAGATCATCCTGGCCACCAAACCCGAGTAGGGGCGCGATATGTCGCGCCCGCCCCGCGAGCGCCCGTCCCGCGTGCGCAAGCGAGCGGGGCCGCCGCGCCAGCGGCCAACGCGGGTTGATCGGCACAGGATCAGAAACAACCAAGGTCATGAGCACCATCGCCATCCAGCACGATGAACAGGAGCGCGACCGCCGCACGGGCATGATCGTCACGGTGGTGTTCCACGCCATCGCAATCCTGCTTTTCCTCTTCTTCGGCCTCACGCAGCCCAATCCATTGCCTGAGGAGGAAATGGTTGAACTCGTCTTCGAGAGCGCGGGCGGCCTCAGCGGTGGCGACCCCTCGCCTACACCCGGCGCGCCGCAGGAATCGGCCGTGCCAACACCTGCCAACAGTCAGCCTGAAGAAGTGGCCACTGAGGATGATAGTCCTGTGGAGACGCCCAAGCCGGTGAAGCCGAACCCAAAGCCGAAGCCGGCCCCTGAGACTCCAAAGCCGCCCAAGCCGAATCCGAATTCGCTCTTCGCGCCCAGCAACAACCCGAGCGACAACAGCCACACGAATCCGGGCGGCAACAACACACCCGGCGACAAGCCCGGGGGCGGAGGTACCGGTGATTTCAAAGGCAAGGGCTTCGAGGGCCGTTTGGAAGGCCGCGGCTTCATGCGCGGACCCAGCATCACGGACAAGCCAAACGAAGGAGGCAAGGTGGCCCTCAACATCTGGGTGGACCGCGAAGGCAAGGTGACGCGCGTGACGCAGAACCTCGACAAAAGCACGACCACCAGCACGGTGCTCTTCAACATCGCGAAGAAAGGCGCATTGCAATGCGTCTTCAGTGCGCGCGCCGATGGCCCTGCCGAGCAGATGGGCTTGCTGGTCTTCATCTTCGAATTGGAGTGAGGTGACCTACGCGGATACCCTCGCGTACCTCTACGCGCGGCTGCCCATGTACCAGCGCATCGGCGCGGCGGCATACAAAGCCGATCTGAGCAACACGCACGCGCTCATGGAAGCGCTCGGTCATCCGGAGCGCGGGCTGAGATGCGTGCATGTGGCCGGTACCAACGGCAAGGGCAGCACCTCATCGCTCATCGCGAGCGCGTTGCAAGAAGCGGGATACAAGGTGGGCCTGCACACCTCGCCGCACCTGAAGGACTTCCGCGAGCGGTTCAGGATCAATGGCGGCATGGTGCTCAAGGAGGCCGTGATCGAATTTGTGGAAGAGCACCGCGCCGCCTTCGAGCCGATCGAGCCTTCGTTCTTCGAGTGGGGCGTGGCCTTCGCGCTGTGGTGGTTCCGGGAGCAGCAGGTGGATATCGCCGTGCTGGAGACCGGCATGGGCGGCCGCCTCGACAGCACCAACGTGGTGGTTCCCGAAGTGAGCGTGATCACCAACATCGGGTGGGACCACAAGCAGTTCCTCGGCGATACGCTGAAAAAGATCGCGGCAGAGAAGGCCGGGATCATCAAGCCTGGCATTCCGGTGGTGATCGGCGAAGCGGAAGGAGAAGTGGCCGAAGTGTTCAAGCGCGAAGCCTTGGAGTCGTCATCGCCCATCACGTTCGTTGATCAGCACTCGGCACTGCACGTTGCAAGTGCGCTGCAAGGCGAGCATCAAGAGCGAAACGCCCGAGCCGCACTGGCCGCCATCGAGGTGCTGCGCGAACGCGGATGGCGCATCCCGGAAGCGGAGGTCGTCAGCGGCTTCGCGAACGTGGTGGCGAACACCGGTCTGCGTGGCCGCTGGGAAGTGATCGGTCAGGCGCCGCTCACCATCGCCGATGTGGCGCACAACGTGGACGGCATCCGCATGGTGAATGCGGTGCTCGCACGAACGACACACGCTCGGTTGCACATCGTGCTCGGCATGGTCAACGACAAGGACATTGACGCGGTGCTGAAGCTGCTCCCGAAGAACGCGGCCTACCATTTCTGCAAGGCGGACATCCCGCGTGGCATGGATGCTGACGTGCTTCGCTCAAAGGCCGAAGCGCTCGGATTGCACGGGACCAGCCATGCTTCAGTCGCAGACGCGCTCATGGCTGCACAAGAAGCCGCTGAAGAGCACGACCTGGTACTTGTGACCGGGAGCGTGTTCGTGGTGGCGGAGGCGCTGTGAACAGAAAAGCCCCGGCTCTCGCCAGGGCTTTGTCCGCCCTCGCCGAGGCTTCGGCGGGCGATGTGGGACGTACTGGATTCGAACCAGTGACCTCATGCGTGTGAAGCATGCGCTCTGAACCAGCTGAGCTAACATCCCAATATTTCAACGGGCCACGTCCGGCCCGGTGGAGGCAGCCGGATTCGAACCAGCGACCCTCTGCTTGTAAGGCAGATGCTCTGAACCAGCTGAGCTATGCCTCCGAGCTTCAACGAAATCTTAAGAACGAGGCCCCATGAACGAAAAGTCCTGCCTTTTGCAGAGGGGGCGGCAAATATAGACGGCCCGTTTTGTCGGCCATTCAAGCTGCTTTTCCATGAACCGACGCCTGCAGATCGGAAAAGTCAGAACTATAAAGCCCTGGTTATCTGGCGAATAGAAGTATTTCATCATTTTGTTCATTGTTTTTTTTGTTTCGTTAGTCATTTCAATGTTCTTTTGTCCAGCCATTGAGCGCAACACTTAAACAAAACAGCGATGTCAACTCTCGAGTTCAACGAACAACTGCTTAGCCTTCGGCAGCAGCTCTACTATTTCGCCTTGGGCCTGACCAAGGACCGCGAGAACGCGCAGGACTTGGTTCAGGAGAGCATTCTGCGGGCCATCACCTTCCGCGACAAATTCCGCGACAACACGAACTTCAAGGCCTGGGTCTATACCATCGTGAAGAACACCTTCATCAACGGACATCGCCGCAACAAGCGCACGCGCGTAATCATGGATTCAGTGGAACGCGAGCGAGAGCAGGTGAGCCGCGTGCAAACACCGGCAACTGTAGAGGCCAACGTGAAACGCACGGAGATCGAGCGCAGCCTGAATCAATTGGACCCCGCCTTCCGCACACCATTCATGATGCACTTCGAGGGCTTCAAGTACAATGAGATCGCGACCCGGATGAGCATTCCGGTGGGCACGGTGAAGAGCAGGATACACCAGGCGCGCCAGCGCTTGCAGGAATCGCTCACGGACAAGCGCATGCAGAACTAATGAAGCACGCCGTGGTCATCGGTTCGGGCTTCGCGGGCCTCGCCGCCGCCGCATCGCTGGCGCGCAAAGGCTTCCGTGTCACTGTGCTCGAGAAGAACGACCAGCCGGGCGGTCGCGCGCGCACGTGGAGCCAGCAGGGCTTCACCTTCGACATGGGTCCCAGTTTCTATTGGATGCCCGAAGTGTTCGAGCGCTTCTTCGCCTCATTCGGGGAGCGCGTCCAGGACCACTACAACCTTGTTCGCCTCGACCCTTCGTACAGCGTGGTCTTCGGTCCGGGCGAGAAATGGGAGATCCCGGCCGACCCGATCGCGTTGCGCGCCTTCTTCGAAAGCAAGGAGAAAGGCGCCGGCGCCCAGCTGGACCGCTTCCTCGCGGAGGCCCGACTGAAGTACGACCTCGGCATGGGCGAGCTGGTGTATCGCCCTTCGCTGAGCTGGGGCGAATACATGCACCCCGGCCTGATCGGAGGATTGCTGAAGACGAAGGTGTTCCGCAGCCTGCGCAGGCACGTGCACGCGCACTTCACCGACGACAAGCTGCGCCTGCTGATGGAATTCCCGGTGCTCTTCCTCGGCGCGGCGCCCCAGAACACGCCAGCGCTTTACAGCCTGATGAACTACGCCGACATGGAGCTGGGCACGTGGTACCCGATGGGTGGCATGGGCAAGGTGGTGGAGGCCTTTGTCCGCGTGGCCGAGAAACAAGGAGCCACCATCCACAACGGCGCGCCGGTGAAACGCATCGTGGTGGAGAACGGGAAGGCCGTGGGCGTGGAAACGAACGAAGGCGTGCTGAAGGCCGACATCGTTGTGGCCGGCGCCGATTACCACCACGTTGACCAGGAACTGCTGCCGCATGAATCACAGGGCTACAGCAAGGATTATTGGAGCAAGCGCACCATGGCCCCGAGCGGATTGCTCTTCTACCTGGGGTTCGATCGACAGCTCCCGGGCCTGGAGCACCATACGCTCTTCTTCGACGAATCGCTCGATGCGCACAGCGCCGAGATCTACGCCGCGCCTTCGTGGCCGAGCAAGCCGCTCTTCTACACGAGTTGCGCGAGCAAGACCGATTCCTCCGTGGCCCCGGCGGGCAAGGAGAACATGGTCATCCTCATCCCCATCGCGCCGGGCCTCGATGACCGTGACGAGACCCGCGAGCGGTACTACGACTTGGTGATGCACCGCCTGGGCAAGCATCTCGGCTTCGATCCGCGGCCGCACGTAGTCCTCAAGCGCAGCTACAGCATCAATGACCTGCAGGCCGACTACAACGCCTTCCGCGGCAACGCCTATGGCATGGCCAACACCATCATGCAAACAGGACCGCTCCGGCCCACCATGAAGAGCCGCAAGGTGAAAGGACTCTATTACACCGGTCAGCTCACCGTGCCCGGTCCAGGCGTGCCCCCTGCGATCATCAGCGGGCAGGTAGTGGCTGACCTTATTGAGAAAGAACACACAAGCAAGCCCATCAAGGCAACGCATGCGCCGAAGGCTTCGGCGTACACAGCATGAACACGATCGCGCTTTACGACAAGGTCTGCCTGAAGGCGAGCAGGCACACCACTTACAGCTACAGCACCTCCTTCTCGCTGGGCATCCGTTCGCTCAACAAGCGCTTCCATGCGCCCATCCACGCCATCTACGGCTTCGTGCGCTTCGCGGATGAGATCGTGGACACCTTCCATGGCTTCGACAAGGCCGCCCTGCTCGCGCGGTTCCGCGCGGACACCTATCGCGCCATCGAAGAAGTCATCAGCCTGAATCCCATCCTGCACAGCTTCCAGCGCGTGGTGAATGAGTTCCGCATCGAGCGCGAGCTCTACGACACCTTCCTGGACAGCATGGCCATTGACCTGACGGACACCGCCCATGACCAGCGCAGCTACGACACCTACATTCTGGGCAGCGCCGAAGTGGTTGGCCTGATGTGCTTGCGCGTGTTCTGCGAGGGCGATGAGGCGCTCTATCAGAAGCTGAAGCCGGCCGCGATGAAGCTGGGCGCGGCTTTTCAGAAGGTGAATTTCCTCCGCGACCTCAAGGATGACTACCAGAACCTGGGACGCACCTACTTCCCGGGAATCGACCTGGGCGAGTGGAACGAAGCCACCAAGCGCAGCATCGAGGCCGATATCCAGGCTGATCTCGACACCGCGCTCGTGGGCATACGCGAGCTGCCCAAGGGCGCGCGCTTCGGCGTGTACATGGCCTACATCTACTATGTGGCGCTCTTCAGGAAGATCCAGGCGCTGCCTGCGAGCCAGATCATGGCCGTGCGCGTGCGCGTCCGCAATCGCCGCAAGCTCGCGCTGCTCACCACCAGCTACCTGCGACATAGTTTCGGCATGTTATAAATGAGGATGGAGGAGAGCATGACAGAAGAGCAAGTGGTGCTGGTGAACGAGCGCGACGAGTCGGTCGGCACCATGGGCAAATTGCGCGCGCACCAGGAAGGCGCGCTTCACCGCGCGTTCAGCGTGTTCCTCTTCGACGACCAGGGCCGCGTGCTGCTGCAGAGGCGTGCCGCTGGCAAGTACCACAGCGCGGGGCTCTGGACAAACACCTGCTGCAGCCATCCGCGTCCGCAGGAGACCATCATTGATGCCGCCAAACGGAGGTTGATGGAAGAGATGGGCATCGCCACTGAAGTTGAACATCGCTTCCACTTCATCTACCGCGCCGCGCTCGACAATGGCCTGCAGGAGCATGAGCTCGACCATGTGCTTTTCGGGCGATTCGCTGGGCCAGCGATCCCTGACCCGAACGAAGTGGGCGACTGGAAATACGTTTCTGCCGATGCGCTGGATGAAGAGCTGAAGAACCACCCCGATCGCTACACCGTCTGGCTGCGCGAGTGCTGGCAGCGCGTGCGTGAGGAATTGGCCAAGGCAAGCGGGGCATGAAGCCCCGCATCAGCATCCACTGGTTCCGTCGAGACCTGAGGCTGGCGGACAATCACGGTTTCTTCCGCGCCCTGAGCGAGCACGGCGACGTGCTGCCGCTCTTCATCTTCGATACCGCCATCCTGGACAAGCTCGAGGACAGGCACGACCGCCGTGTGGACTTCATCCATCGCGCGCTGAGCGGCATGCAGACCGAGTTGGTGAAGCACGACGCTTCGTTGCTGATTGAGCATGGCCAGCCTCTCGAGGTGTGGAAACGATTGCTCGAGCGCTTCGAGATCAACGCTGTAACCACCAACCACGATCACGACCCCTACGCTTGCTCACGTGACAAAGCCGTGTGCGAACTGCTGGCCTCCCACGGTACTCCATTCCGCACTTTCAAGGACATCAGCATCTTCGAGCGGGGCGAAGTGGTGAAGGACGATGGCAGTGCGTACTCGGTCTATACGCCCTACATGAAGAAATGGCGGGCGCAATTCACATCGGCCATGGCCGAAGCCTTCCCGAGCGAAATGCACCTCAATCGCCTTTGGAAGACCTCGCCCTTCCGGCTGCCCAGCTTGGAGGACATCGGCTTCCGCCTCACCGACCTGGAGGCGCCACCCGCCATGCTCCAAGACGACTTGCTGGAGAATTACGAGCGCACGCGTGACCTTCCATCCATCATGGGCACCAGCCGGATGAGCGCGCATCTCCGCTTCGGCACGGTGAGCGTGCGCGAGCTCGTGCGCCGTAGCCTGAGCGCCAGCCCGAAGTACCTGAACGAGTTGATCTGGAGGGAGTTCTTCATGCAGGTGCTCTGGCATTCCCCGCATCCAGAGCGGGCCTTCAAACCGGCCTACGACCGCATTCCGTGGCGGGCGGATGAGGAAGGCTTTACGGCGTGGTGCGAGGGCCGAACAGGCTACCCACTGGTGGATGCCGGCATGCGTGAATTGAAGGCTACGGGCCTGATGCACAACCGGGTGCGCATGGTGGTGGCCAGCTTCCTCACCAAGCACCTGCTTGTGGATTGGCGGTGGGGCGAGGCCTGGTTCGCCGCCAAGCTCCTCGATTTCGAGCTGAGCAGCAACAACGGAGGCT
The DNA here is from genome assembly GCA_964517255.1 of uncultured Chryseobacterium sp. Classification (GTDB taxonomy): domain Bacteria; phylum Bacteroidota; class Bacteroidia; order Flavobacteriales_F; family PHOS-HE28; genus PHOS-HE28. The sequence goes on along the minus strand of CAZFBP010000016.1, from coordinate 9,553 downwards.
GGCAATGGGCCTCAGGCTCAGGCTGCGACGCCGCACCCTATTTCCGCGTTTTCAACCCTGCACTCCAGCTCCAGCGCTTCGATCCGGAGTTAACATATGTAAAGCGGTGGGTGCCGGAGTACGGAACGGCCAACTATGCACGTCCTATGGTTGTTCACCAGGCAGCGAGAGACAGGGTCCTGCGGGTCTATAAGCAGGCGTTGTCAGGCGATTCTGAGGTGAACGACACGCAAACCAAACGCTTCGCATAGCCATGCCACGCAAGAAAAAGCCCCTGATTCTCAGCCAACCGGTGAAACAAGGTCTCAAAGCCATCAAAGTTCGCCTCGATGCCCGTACGGTGATTACACTTGCCAGCCAGAAGGCGCTGGAATTCTGGCGTCAACGCTACCCCAAGCTCGAAATCATCGGCTGACCAATGCCCCGCAAGAAGCCCGCGCTCATCCTGGAGCGCCCCATCAAGAAAGGAGTGAAAGAGATCAAGGTGCGCCTCGACGCGCGCACTATCATTACCGTGAGCAGCCAGAAGGCGCTGGAGAATTGGCGCAAGCGGTACCCGAACCTGGTAGTGCTTCCATAGCCATGGCCACCCATGTTCTTCAGCGTGAGCAACTGCTGAGGACTTCACTCTCCGAGGCATGGGATTTCTTCAGCACGCCCCGCAACCTGGCGCGCATCACACCCGCTGACATGGGTTTCGCCATTCGCGAGCCCTTCGACGATACACCAGCGCACGCCGGCCAGCTGATCACCTATACGGTGAAGCCGCTGTTGGGCATTCCGCTCACCTGGGTCTCCCGCATCGAAGTGGTCGAGGCCCCCAGGAGATTCGTTGATACGCAGCTCAAGGGCCCATACAAGCGCTGGTGGCATGAGCACACCTTCGAGGAAGTTGAAGGCGGGGTGCTGATGCGCGGTCGCGTGGAGTACGAGCTTCCGCTGGGTGCGCTCGGTGAAGCTGTGCACGACCTTCTGGTGCGCAACCGCTTGAAGCGGGTATTCAACCATCGCTGGGCCGTTCTGGAGGTGCTTTTCGGACAGACCGGGCGAACTGCGGCAGGCGCACCGGTGTTGTAGGCGCATGAGCATCTGGGCCATCATCGGCATCGTGCTGGGCACCGCCGTCGCCATGGAATACGTGGCATGGGCCACGCACAAGTACGTGATGCACGGCTTCTTGTGGAACCTGCACAGCGATCACCACAAGAAGGACCATTACGGCTTCCTGGAGCGCAACGACGCCTTCTTCCTGATCTTCGCCATTCCCTCGATGACGCTCTTTCTCATCGGCAGCGTGGCGGGCCTCGAGGCGCCCTACCTGTGGATCGGGCTGGGCATCCTCCTGTACGGCATCCTGTACTTCCTCGTGCACGAGGTCTTCATCCACCAGCGCATCAAATGGCTGCGCAGCACGCGGAACCCCTATTTCCTGGCCATCAGGCGCGCGCACAAGGCCCACCATAAGCATCTGGGCAAGGCCGATGGTGAGTGCTTCGGCATGCTGGTGGTGCCGTGGAGGTATTACCGCGAGGCGCGCAAGCAGCTCCGGCAGCAGCGCGGGGGCCAGCCCTAGAGGGCAAAGCCCTATCATTGCGGCCCATTTCAACGCCCCCTCATGGCCTCCACCGCCGACGTCAACATCGGATCCTACATCCGCTTCAACAACGACATCTGCCAGATCATGGAATGGCAGCACCGCACGCCGGGCAACCTGCGTGCGTTCTACCAGGGCAAGATGCGCAACCTCCGCAACGGCAAGCTCAACGAGCACCGCTGGCGCAGCGGTGAAAGCATGGAGGTGCTGCGCGTGGAAGTGCATGAGCTGCAGTACCTCTACCGCGAGGGCGATAACCTGGTGTGCATGGACCAGGCCACCTACGACCAGAAGTACATCCCCGTGGCCCTCTTCGGCGATGCCATGAAGTACATGCGCGAGGAGATGGTGGTGCAGATCGGCTTCGAGAGCGAGACGCCCATTTTCGCCCGCCCGCCCAAGCAGGTGGAGTTGCTGGTCACCGAGGCCGAGCACGCCGTGAAGGGCGATACCAGCAACAAGGTGATGAAGGTGGCCAAGCTCGACAACGGCACCGAGGTCATGGTGCCCATCTTCGTGGAGGCCGGTACGATGATCCGCATCGACACCGAGACGGGCGAGTACCTGGACCGGGTGAAGAAGTAGGTCGGATCCGAACAGTTCGAATGAGCAAGCCCCTGCCATCGCGGGGGCTTCTCCATTCCGGCCTCCGGCAGCGCGGCTACATTTGGGCCATCTCCTTCGCATCATGGTCCTCGCCACTCCCCTCACCGCCGCCGAGCTCGCCGCGCTCATCGGCGCCGAAGCGAAGGGCAACGCTACCAGGCTCGTCACCGGCCTCAACGAGATCAACCGCGTCACCGAGGGCGACCTGGTGTATGTGGACCACCCCAAGTGGTACGGCAAGGCCCTGAACAGCGCCGCCACCACCATCCTCATCGACAAGGCCGTGGACCCGCCCGCAGGCAAGGCCATCATCATCAGCGCCGACCCCTGCCGCGATTACAACGCGCTCGTTAGGCGCTTCATGCCGCGCGCAGGCTGGACCGCAAAGGACATCGAGATGGGCGAAGGGTCACGGGTTCATCCGTCTGCGGTCGTCGGCCCGCATGTGCGCATCGGCAAGGACTGCATCATCCACCCGAACGTGGTGATCTACGAGCGCACCACCATCGGCGACCGCGTGACGATCCACGCCAACGCCGTGATCGGCGCCGACCCGTTCTACTACAAGAAGCGCCCCACCGGCTACGACAAGATGGAGCCCTGCGGCCATGTGGTGATCGAGGACGACGTGGAGATCGGCGCGCTCAGCACGATAGACCGCGGCGTGAGCGCCGACACGCGCATCGGGCGTGGCACCAAGATGGACAACCACGTGCAGGTGGGCCATGATACCATCATCGGAGCGAACTGCCTCTTTGCTGCGCATGTGGCCATTGCCGGAGCCTGTGTGATCGAGGATGGCGTGACGCTCTGGGGGCAGGTGGGCATCCCCAGCAAATTGCGCGTGGGCAAGGGCGCGGTGATCCTGGGGCAGAGCGGCATCCTCGCCTCGGTGGAAGGCGGCAAGACCTATCTGGGCTCGCCCGCGCGCGAGGCCAAGCAGATGATGCGCGAGATCAGCTTGCGCGCCAAACTGCCGGAGATCGCCAAGAAGCTCGGTATCTGAGATGGCCCGGCTGGAGCGCATCATCGAGCGGTTGGAGCTGAAGGAGTTTCAGCTGCGTACGCTCCTTGATGTGAGCAAGGCCATCAACAACAACGTGGGCCGTGCGGAGCTGCTCACCCTCTTCGAGCGCATCGCCAAGGAGGAGCTGGGCATCACGCGCCTCAGCCTGTACGAGCGCACGGAGAAATGGGAGCGCATCATCAGCTACGGCGGCGATGGCATCGATCCCGGCCCCGAGGCCGAACGGCTCTTCAGCGGCTTCACCGACATCCAGACCATCGGCTCGGAGATCGAAGGGCAGCTCGGCGCGTTCGACGTGGCCGTGCCCGTTTTTCACCGCGAGAAGCCCCTGGCCTTGCTGCTCATCGGCGACATCGACGAGGAGGAGCAGCGCATGAGCCCCGTGGTGAAGCACCTCAACTTCATCCAGACCTTGGCCAACCTGGTGGTGGTGGCGCTGGAGAACCGCCGCATGGCCGCGCAGCAGCTGCAGCAGGAGCGCGACCGCCGCGACCTTGAGCTGGCGGCGCAGATGCAGCAGCAGCTCATCCCAGCAGAGCTGCCGCGCACAGGGCGGTTGGATGCTGCGGCGTGGTACCAGCCGCACCGCCTCATCGGCGGCGATTACTACGACCTGCTGCCCTTGGGCGACGACCGCTACCTGGCTTGCGTGGCCGATGTGAGCGGCAAGGGCATCGCGGCGGCGCTGCTCATGAGCAACTTCCAGGCGCAGGTGCGCGCGGCGCTGCATCAGGCCGATGACCTCGAACGCTTGATGCGGCACCTCAACGAGCGCGTCTATGCCAGCGCGCGCGGCGAGCGCTTCATCACCTTCTTCGCTGGCATCATCGACCTGCGCGCCGATTCGCTGCGCTTCGCCAACGCCGGGCACAACGACCCCTTGCTGCTCGATAGCGGCCGCATCACTCTGTTGCACGATGGCAGCATTGCCTTGGGCATGATGCCGCAGCTGCCCTTCCTGCGCATCGGCGAGGCCGTGCTGCCGCGTGAGGCCACCTTGCTCTGCTACACGGATGGGCTGGTGGAGCAGGAGGACGCGCACGGGCACGCCTTCGAGGCGGCGCCCCTGTCCGAGGCGCTCAGCGGTTTCGCCGGTGCCGGGCCCGATGGCGTGGTGGCCGCAGTGCGCTCCGCGTTCGAGGCGCACCGGGGCAGCGAGCCTTACCTCGACGACATCGCCGTGCTCTGCTGCCGCATCAGGTAGCGTCAGCCTCCTCCGTCACGCGCGTGCTTGCGTGCTTGATATCGAGCACCACGATCATGGCCGTGAAGGCCCAGAAGGGCACCGAGGCCTTGTCGAGATCGAGGAAGTTGTTGAGGGCGCCGTGCAGGTAATACGTCACCAGCCCCAGGAACACCGCCACCATGAGCCGCTTGTCAGCGCCCGGTGGCATGCGCCGGTAAAGCCGCATGGCGCGCGCCACGGTGATGGCCACCAGCGCCACCATGAGCAGCATGCCCACCACGCCCTGCTCGGCCAGCGGCCCCAGGTACTCGCTGTGCGCGTTGCCGCCGGCCCCGAAGTTGGTGCTGATGATCGTGCGGTCCTCCGAGGCCTGGAAGGGCGCGTACTGGAACATGTAGGTGCCCGGCCCCCAGCCGAAGAGCGGCCGCTCCTGCCACATGCGCAGCGCGGAGTTCCACCGGTTGATGCGCTCCAGGTTGCTGGCATCGCTGCTGATGTTCGAGATCGACTGCACATGCTCCTGCAGGTCATCGCTGCTCTCTTCGCGATTGCGCTCCAAAGCGATGGTGATCTGGTCCTTGTTCACGTAGTACGCCACTGCGCCGGAGACCAGCAGCAGCGCCAGCACCCACGCAGGCACCCGGAACCGCATCACCAGGTACAGCGCGGCGGCGCCCACGAGGCTGAGCCATGCGGCGCGCGTATAGGAGAAGATCAGGCCGACCACGAGGGTCGCAGTCATCATCAGCGCCATGCCCCGCTCCGTACGCGAATAGCCGGGCATGCCGATGGCCATCACAGCGAAGGGCATCAGGAACACGATCACCGCGCCGTAGCTCGTGTGGTCCTTGAAGAAGGGGCTCATCACCCAGTGGGCCGGCTCGTGCGCGAATTGGAAGAGCGAATGCTGATAGAGCGTGTAGCCGATCACGATCACCAGGCCCGCGATGAAGGCCTTGGCGAAGCGGTGCATCGCCTCGGGGTCGCGGAAGAGCGATGCGCCCATGAAGTACATGGAGCACACGAACCAGAGCCGCGCCAGCATGTACTTGAGCGAGACCATCGGCATGCTGCTGGGCACGATGCACGCCCCCATCCACACCAGCTGCGCGATGGTGACCCAGGTGATGGGATGGCGCAGGAAGCGCTGGTCGAGCACGCCGCGCTGCAGCCCCAGGCGCAGCAGCAGCAGGAAGGCGAGGCCCACCATGAGCGGCTCGGTGGGCAGTGAGATGCCCACGCCCCCGAGGTCCATCTCCTCCAGGTTGACGGAGAGCGGGGTGGCGAAAGCGATGAAGTAGAGGAGCCTTTCGGGCACCACCACCATGGCCCATACGGCCAGCAATGCGGCGGGCAGCACGGCCAGCCAAGGGAACTCCGCCGCCGTGAGCGCGCCGTTGACGAGCACGAAGGCGATGCATGCCGCCAGGATCCAATGCTGCCTGAGGGCGGCCACCATGGCTACTTGCGGTGATCGCGCCACACCAGCAGCACGAAGCAGAGGAAGAGCGCGGCCAGCGTGGCGGTGCTCACGATCAGCCAACGCACCGGCCACACCTTCTTGTCGCTCACCTCGGGGTACATCACCACGTTCGTGTAGGTGAGCTCCTTCGTCACGTCGTTCACCACCTTCTCGTACTCGGTGAGCAGGCGGTCGTAATTCTGACGGAAGAGGTTGCTCAGCTCGGTGAGCTGCCGGAACTCGCCGCCCTTCTCCTCCAGGTCGCGCATGCGCGCCTGCAAGGCATCGCGCTGCGTGGAGGAGCCCGAGCCCAGCGCCCGCACCAAGCCCTTGGTGAGCTCCTTCACCTGCGCCTCATAGCTCAGCAGCCCGTTCTCCTTGCGCAGCACATTCAACCGGGCCTCCACGCTGTCGAGCTTGTGCCGCTCATGCGCCAGCGAGCGCTCGGCGATCACCAGCACCTCATTGCTCTTCTCGCGCTGAAGGCGCCGCGCCAGCAGGTTCACCTGGTCGAGCATCTCCAGCACCATGTCGCGCGCCTGGCGCGGATCCTCGTCCACCACTTCGATCTGCACGCTCTCGTACCGTGTCTTGCTGATCTCCACGCGGTCGTTGAACTCGTTGTACAGGGCGAAGTAGCCGCCGTTGGCCGCCGTGTCGATCTCGTACTTCTCCGGCAATCCGAAGCGCTTGATCACGCTGTCGCGGATGCTGTTGCTCTCCATGAGCTGCAGCAGCTGGTCGGTGCGCGTCTCGATGCTGTAGCTGTTGAGGTTCACCGGATAGACGGTGGCGGAGCTCTTGTAGCGCGGCTCCATGAAGCGCGGCCCGCTCAGCAGCGCCGATCCGCCAGCGGCCACGGCGCCCACGAGCGCGAAGAGGCGCCAGTTGCGGCGCACCGTGGCGAGGAAGGTGGTGAAGTCGATCTCAGCGCTCATGGCTCGCGCGCACCTTGTTGAAGTTCTCCTGCGCTACGATCAGCAGCAGGGCCAGCAGGAAGGCGCTGATGCCGCTCATGGCCACCACCAGCCAGCGCACGGGGTACGATTTCTTGTCGGCGGCCTGCGCGCGGTTCACCACGAACTTGTGGGGCAGGTCGCTCTCGAAATCGGCCTGGGCCTGCTCCAGTTTCATGCGCATGATGCTCAGGCGCTTGGTCTCGTTGAAGAGGCGGTCCTGCAGGGTCACGTAGGTGCCGCCGTAGCGCGCCAGCACCTTGAAGCGCTCCTCGAACTCCTTGATGGCGCGCTGGTCGCCCTTCACGATGGCCGCGCCGAGGTACTCGTTGTAGCGCTCGGTCTGGGTGTGGTAATCGTGCACGCCCAGCTCACGCAGCACCTGCATGCTGTCCTGCCAGACGTTGATGTCGCGCTCCAATTGCTCCACTTTCGAGCGCACCATGAGCAGGCCCTTCTCGGCGCGCTCGCGCGCCATGTCCTTCCACACGCTGTCCACCTGGTCGGCGATGAAATTGGCGATGTCGGCCGCGCGCTGCGGCAGGGGGTCGTTCACCTCCACGCGCACGCTGCTGAACTTGGTGTGCTCGAAGGTGATGTGGTCCTTGTAGGCCTCGCGCAGCTCGGTGTTGCGGTGCTTGCCATCGGGCTTGATGCGATAGACGGTGAGCAGGTCGAAGCGGCTCGCCACGCGGTCGCGGATCAGGTCGCTGTGCAGCATCTGCAGCAGCTGCTCGCTGTCCTCCTCATCGCCCAGCGCCAGGATATCGTCGCGGCCGGTGCTCTGCTCGGTGAGCAGCGCCTTGGACACGCTGTTGGTGATGGCCGGGAAGAGGATCACCTCGCTGCGGTAGAGCGGGGTGATGATGTAGGCGGCGGCCACCCCGGCCGCCAGGCCCAGGAGCGTGATGCCCATGATGAGCTTGCGGCGCCCCCAGAGGAAGACCACCAGGTCGAAGGGCGCCGGCTCGGCCACCTGCTCCGGGCGGTGCTCGGTTGATGGGCGGCGGCGGGTGAAAGTCGCGGGCATGCGAGGCCTAACGGTGAAAGGGTGGCGAAAGTACAGGTTGGGTTGATTGGGGGTGGATAGGCTGAGCGACCGCTTCCAGCGGGCAGCGGAGGGAAAGAGGAATACCGGTGGATGGGGCGGGATCCGCTGGACGGATGTAGCCGAAGCAGCGCGTTATTCGGCATCGCCCTTCGTTCACGCATCACGAAGGGACGCGATGAGTCGATGGCCTCTCGGCGAATGGGCCGTTGGGGATTCAGCCGCAGCCCTCGCAAGCGTAATCAGGCCATGGGAACCCTTACCGGGTCACCCTTATTTCGCTCCATTCCTCAATAGGACTGCCTCGCGCCTGATCAGCTTTACCTCCGGGCTGAACAGGAATGCGGCCATCCTGTATAGACCCAGCGCAAAGCTCATCAGCTTCGTCCTGGAAGGAATCAACTTCAAGGCAAAACGAATCCCTTCTGGCTTGAACCGGAACAGGTCCGGGACAAAGGCGAACCGTTCTGTGACAAAAGGAATCACTTCCGGCCCGAAGCTCATCAGCTTCATCTCAGACCTGATCAGTTCCAGGGCAGAGGCCAATAGGTTCGTGACGGAATGAATGAATTCCAGCCTGAAGCTATTGAGCTTCGCGACGAAGCTGTTCCGGTTCAAGGCAAAGCCGATCAGCTTCAGGGCAAAGCTGATCAGGTTCACGACAAAGCTGATCAGCTTTGTTCCAAACCTGATCAGGTTCAGGACAAAGCTGATCAGGAAAGTCCCCGTTCGTCACAGGAACGCGGTGCTGCTCATGCCCTTCGGCGCGCATTCCCGCGAACGGCGGCGCTGCTGCCAGGAACGGGCCGCAGCAAGCGGCATCGGCGGGCGCTGCTTAGGCAACGGCGCTGGGCACTGAGCACGAAAGGCCCGTGCCACAAGGGTTTCCGGAGGCCCACGCGCAATAAGCCGCGCCCAGCGCGCATTCTAAGAACAGCGCTGGCGCAAATCACTCGCTGGCGCTGCCACACACAAACAAGCCATGAAAATGATCAAGGTTGGCTTGGACGGACTGAGCGCTCTGGAGAAGGTCGCCAAGGCGCTCTTCATCGAGACGAAGCTGACGGGCAACCCGCACTTCCCGGCAGCGGCCCCCTTCATCGCGATGCTCACCACAGCGCGCCTGGCCCTGGAGAGCGCCATCGCTGCGGCGCTGCACGGCGGCACGGACAACACCTTCGCCAAGAACGAGGCGGAGGCCGCGTTGGACGAGGCGATCGTGCAGACCGCGGGCCATGTGCAGAGCGTGGCCGGCGGCAACGAGGCGATGATCCTGAGCGCGGGCTTCGACGTGCGCAAGCCCTCGGCCCCAATGGGCCCCTTGCCCAAGGTGGGCAACCTGCGCGCCGACCTCACCGACAAGATCGGCGAGATCCTGGCCGACTGGGACAGCGAACGCGGCGCGCGCGAGTACGAGCTGCAGCGAAACAGCGGCGACCCGGTGGACGATGCGGCCTGGAAGACCATCGCCTTCACCACCAGGAGCAAGCACACCGACAGCGGCCTGCCCACCGGCACCAAGCACTGGTACCGCGTGCGGCTCATGGGCACCGGCGGCATAGGCCCCTGGAGCGACCCAGCGCAGGCCATGTGCAGGTGAGCGCCATGACGAACTGAAGCGAGCGGCCCCGCGATGTTTCGCGGGGCCGCGCGTTCCCTTGCTGGCCACAGCTA
>CAZFBP010000015.1:1467-24525 GCA_964517255.1 uncultured Chryseobacterium sp. | reverse complement strand
CGTGCACACCGCCGTGAAGATCGCGCCGCACTACAGCAAGCCCGTGGTGCACGTGATCGACGCCAGCCGCAGCGTGCCCGTGGTGAGCAACCTGCTGAGCGATAACGAGCGCGATCGCTTCGCCGCGCAGATGCAGGAGGAGTACGTGAAGGTGCGGGCGCAGTATGAAGGCCACCAGCGCGAGAAGGAGTACGTGCCACTGGAAGAGGCCCGCGCGAAGAAGTTCGCGATCGACTTCTTGGCGGAACCGCCCGTGGCGCCGAAGAGCACGGGTGTGTTCAGCTTCCGCAATTTCCCGCTCGCGCAACTGGTGCCCTACATCGACTGGACGCCCTTCTTCATGGCCTGGGAGCTGGCCGGCAAGTTCCCGCGCATCCTGGAAGACGAAGTGGTGGGAGCGGAAGCCACGCGCCTGTACAACGATGCCCGCGCGATGCTGGACCGCATCGTGAAGGAGCAGTGGGTCCAGCCGCATGGGGTCGCTGCGATCTGGCCCGCGAACACAGTGAACGATGACGACATCGAACTATACGGCGACCGCGAACGCACGAAGGTGATCGGGACCGTCCGCACCATGCGCCAGCAGAGCAAGAAGGCGCCCGGCGTGCCCTACATCGCCCTCGCTGACTTCATCGCCCCGGCCGGTACGCCCGACTTTCTCGGCGGTTTCGCGGTGAGCGCAGGCCACGGCGTGGACGAACGCGTGAAGCGCTTCGAGGCCGCGCACGATGACTATGGCGCGATCCTCTTGAAAGCCCTCGCGGATCGGTTGGCCGAGGCCTTCGCCGAGAAGCTGCACGAGGTGGTGCGCCAGGAGCTCTGGGGCTACGAGACCGTCCGCCTGAGCAACGACCAACTGATCAAGGAGGAGTACCAGGGCATCCGTCCGGCACCGGGCTACCCCGCCTGCCCCGACCACACCGAGAAGCCCGAGCTCTTCCGCCTATTGGATGCCACGAAGCATACAGGCATCACCCTCACCGAGAGCCTGGCCATGAGTCCGGCGGCGGCGGTGAGCGGTTGGTACTTCGCGCACCCCAAGAGCAAGTACTTCGGCGTGGGCCGCGTGGCCAAGGACCAGGTGGAAGATCTGGCGCGGCGCAAGGGGGAAAGCACCGAGTGGATGGAGCCGTGGTTGGGGAGCAACCTGGGGTACTGAACCTAAGCAACTTTCCCCCGTATGAACGGGCCGTGAAATTGGCTCGCGGCCTCTCCGCATTGCTCCTCATCGCCTGCGCGCAGTCCCTACTGGCACAGCGCGCCGGCACGCTCACGCAGGACAACGGCGATTGCGTGGGAGCCATCTTCATCGCCGATTCAGTGTACCACCAGCCACAGGCCGTGCGCGGCTTCGGCAACAAGCTCGAGATCAAGGAGAACCCCAGCGACCACACCCAGTGGTTCGAGCGCGAGCACCACAGCACCTGGTACAAGTTCCGCAGCCCGGCCACCACCACCCTCAGCTTCAGCATCATCCCGGACAACATCGAGGACGACATCGACTTCCTCGTCTTCGAGGGCGCCATCCCCGGCATCTGCGACAAGATCGCCAGCAAGCAGGTGCAGCCCATCCGCAGCAACATCTCGCGCAACGACAAAACCAATCAGAGCATTTGCGGCCTGCGCAAGGATGCGCCGGATGATTACGTGCGAAGCGGTGTGGGCAGCAGTTTCAGCCGTGCCATCGAAGTGAAGCAGGGCGACCTCTTCTACATCGCGATTGATTACCAGGATCGCGCGCTCGCGGGCTACACGATCAAGTTCCACTACGATCCCCCGCCGCCCCCGCCCGAGCCGGATCCGGAAGATGTGACAAAGAAGAAGCAGAAACTGATCGTGGAGGTGCTCGATGGCAAGACCGGCAAGCCCGTGGATGCCAACCTCACCATCGACGGCATGCGCTTCAGCGAAGTGGTGGAAGCCAAGGGCAAGAGCAGCTACCAGTTCGAGATGGAGATGTACCGAAACCTGAAGATCGGTTGCGTGCGCCAGGGCTACATGTTCCAGACCTTGCGCGTGAAAGGCAGCACCGAGCCCGAAGTGAAGGTGGAGATGAAGCTGAACCCGGTGGGGGCGGGCGAGCGCGTGGTGCTGGACGATATCCGTTTCGTGGGCAACGAGGACAAGGTGATGCGCCAGAGCGAGGCCAGCCTCTTGCTGCTGCTGCGCTTCCTGCAGCTCAACCCCAAGGTGCGCATCGAGATCGAAGGCCATGTGAACGGCCCCACCTTCAAGAACAAGAAGGAGTTCATCGACCTGAGCACATCGCGCTCGAAGACCGTCTATGACTTCCTCGTGGTGAACGATGTGGAGCCGGACCGCCTCTCGTACGTGGGCCTGGGCAACTCCCAGATGCTCCATCCCAGCCCGAAGAACAAGGAAGAGAGCGAGGCCAACCGCCGCGTGGAGATCAAGGTTCTCGGGAATTGAGCGCCTTTCTCGCATTGCTGATTCCTGATCGATGATTGGCTGGTCGCGAACGAGCGATCAGGAATCAGCAATCGGGATTCCCCATTCCAGCCATCCGATCCACTAATCCGCCGCTCGTCACAGCGCGCTCATCGGCTCATCGCCTCCCGGTACTTTGCGACCGCTTCCGCATTCCCAGCGGGAGACCCGGACCATGAGAGCCTTCCTTTCCCTCACGGCCTTGCTCTGCGGAGCTCCCGCCTTCGCCCAGCAGGCCTGGACCCTTGAGCAATGCGTGAAGCGCGCCGAGGAGCGCAGCCTGGCCGTGCTCAACGCCGAACTCGATTCCGATCTGGCCGACAAGACCAAGGCCCAGGGCTTCTGGGCCCTGGCCCCCGACCTGAACGGCGGCGCCACGCACGGCTACAACTACGGCCGCGTGATCGACCGGTTCACCAACACGTTCGCCAATGACCGGGTCCGCACGAACAACTTCTACCTGAGCAGCACCTTGAGCCTCTTCGAGGGCTTCCGCAAGCAAGGGGCGATCAAGCAGAATGAGATCGACGCGAAGGCCGCGCGTTTGGGCATCGAGGCGGCCCGGAATCAAGCGCGGCTCGAAACGGTGCAGGCCTTCCTCGATGTGGTGGCGCTGCGCGAACGCGAAGCCGCCGCCGAAGCACAAGCGGCGAGCACGCGCGAGCAGATCTCGCGCACCGAAGCATTGGTCGAAGCGGGCCGTGTCGCGCGTGCCGACCTGCTGGCCATCGAATCGCAACTGGCACAGGAGGAGTTCACCATCGTGGACCTCGGCAACCAGGCCGATCAGCGCATGCTCGCCCTGGGCCGCGCGCTGCAACTGGAGCCGCAGGAGATGCTCAGCTTCAACATCCAGGCGCCTGCGATCAGCGGGCTGCGCATCATCGAACCGACGGTTGATCCCAGTGAAGTGCTCGCCAACGTGCTGCGCACCAATCCCGGTTTCGCGCAGGCAGAGACGCAGGTGTTGAGTGCCGAGAAGGGCATCGGCATCGCGCGGGCGGGTGGTCTGCCCACGCTTGGCGTGAATGGATCGCTCGGTACCGGATACAGCGGCCGCAACTTCCGGCAGGTGGGCGAGCCCACCCTTGGTGCGCCGGCGCTTATCGGATACACGGCAGGCGGAGACTATGTGTACACGCCGACTTACGACGTGAACACCGAGCTGACGCCCTTCGGCACGCAACTCGATCAGAACCTGAACCAGAGCCTGATCTTCCAGCTCAACGTGCCCATCTTCAACCAGAAGCAGAACCGCCTGGCCATCGACCGCGCGCGGGTGCAGCACGAGCGCGCGCGCAACAGCCTCACGGCCGTGCGCAACGACCTGCAGCGCAATGTGCTCGATGCCATCGTGGCCCAGCGCTCGGCCTACAAGCAGTTCATGGCCGCGCAAAAGGCCGTCGATGCCGCATCGCTGAACGAGGCCTACGCCACCGAACGCTTCACGCAGGGCGTGGTCACCAGCATGGAACTGGCCACCGTGAAGGCCACGGTGAACCGCTCGCAGGCCGACCTGATCGCCTCCAAGTACCAGTACCTGATGGCGCAGAAGTACTTGGAGATCCTGCAGGGCATGCCCGTTTCTTTGTAGGCGTGCCGCTGATCCTCTGCATCGAGACCGCCACCAGGCTATGCTCCGTGGCGTTGGGGCGCGATGGGGTGCTGCTCGCGGAGCGCGAGCTGGAGAGCGAGAAGCACATCCATGCGGAGAAGGTGAATGTCTTCATCGATGAGGTGCTGCGCGAAGCGGGCATCTCCATGCGCGATCCGGATGCGGTCGCCGTGGGCATCGGCCCGGGCAGTTACACGGGGCTGCGCATCGGGCTCAGCGCGGCGAAGGGCCTTTGCTTCGCCCTGCGCATTCCCATCATCGGCATCGGCACCTTGGAAACGCTGGTGAGCGCGAGCGGCAGGCAACAAGGCGTGCTCTTCCCCATGATCGATGCCCGTCGCATGGAGGTGTTCACGCAGCGCTTCGTGGATGGTGAGGCAGGTGAAGAGCATCCCCTTGTGCTCGATGAGGCATGGGCGGAACAGGTCGGTGCTTGCACGGTCTTCGGCGATGGCGCCGACAAGGCCGAAGCGCTATGGACGAAGCGCACTGGCATCACGCATCTGCGGGGCATTCGTCCTCGTGCGCGCGCCATGAATGCACTGGCAGAGCAGCGTTTGCGCGAAGGCCGCACAGACGACCTGGCGTACCTGGTGCCGCGCTACGGCAAGGAAGCCAAGGTGACGCAGCCGAACAAGGCGAAGCTCAGCTGATGCCACTCACCGCCGTGCGGCCGTGAGCTTGAGCACATGGATGTTGCCCGTCGCGAGATCCTTCCGTAAGCGCGCCTTGGGCAGCATGGTGGCCTCTTCGTACACATACTCATCGCGGCTCACTTGCCGGTCGCCGAGCCAGTACTCCCCGCTGATCACATTCCCGGTCGCATCGTACTGCCACCGGTGGCGGGTGATGCGCGATTGCGCAAGATCGGGCCGCTCTGTGCGTTCCGCGAGGCGCCCATTCTCATCGTAGCTGAATTCGATGAGGCCCCGACGACGGCTCACGAGGTATTCATCCTCGATGCGGAGCAAGTAGCCCTGCCTGTTGCTGATGAAGACCTGGTCGCGGTATGGGAGGTCGAGATTGTTCAGGAAGGACTTGCGCAGGGTGGTGTCATTCACTTGTGTGTACCGGTAGCGCTCGTCGCTGATCTCGATCGTGAGGCCGGGGATGGGCTCGTACCGGTTGGTGCCGAGGTTCTCGATGCGCTGATACGTCTCCCGGGTCACCCGTCCCTGATCGTCGAGCTCCAGTGCGTAAGCGAAATGCCCGCCGAGGTCGTTGCGCAATCGGCGGTTCACGCGGCCGTGCTCATCGCGGCGGTACTGCACCGATGCGGTGTCGCGCCCGCTGCCGGGCTGGCCGTATGAATGGTTGCTGTACACCAGGCGCCCTTGCTCATCGAACTTGAACAGCAGGCGCTCGCGCTCGGGGAGCATGGGCTCGCCATCACGCTTCACCATGCGCTCGCCCACGAAGCCGGCGATGCCATTGCGCGCGATGAAGCGCTCGTTGAACGCCGGCAAATCAGGATCCTCGGCGTTGGGCATGATCAGCAGGGCCTGGCCCATCGAAGTTGAGGCGAGTGCCAGCGGCAGGAGGAAGTGGACGGAACGGGAAAGTCTCATCGCAATTGGGAGAGCGCCTCCTGCACGGCGGGCACCGGGAGCCGGCAGCTCTTCTCGAGGCAGACAAAGATCATGCTCCCCGGCAGCGATTTCTCCCGCAACAATGGCAGTTGCGAACGATTCGATGTGCCCACGAACAGCCTATTGGCGATGTGGTGCGGCGCGAATTCCTGCCGCAGCCGCAGGGCCTCGGGGCCAGTGATCGCGATCTCGTGCAGCGGCCAAGCCATCGACTGCGCGAGTTGCCCCCAGTTGCTGTAGGCCGTGGGCGCCGTGGCCAAGCGGGGCAGCATGCCTTCGAGCATGCGGCGCGCCATGCCCAGCAATCGCTCATCGTCGTGCAAGGTGCCCAGGGCGAAGAGTCCGCGCGCCATGGCGGAATTCGAGGCAGGGACCACGTTGTCCTCCAGCTCCATGGGCCGCGCGATCAGTGGCGCATCCAGGTCGCTGGTGAAGTGGAAGAAGCCGGTGCGCTCATCGCGGAAGTGGCGGATGGCGTGCTCGGCGAGCGCGAGCGCCTCGTTGAGCCATCGTTCGTTGAAGGTGACGCCATAGAGCGCGAGCAGCGCCTCGCTCATGAAGGCGTGATCCTCCAAATAACCGTTGATGCTCGCGCGGCCTTCCTTCCAGCTGTGCCATAAGCCGCCGTTGGATTGCCGGCAATGTGACAGCAAGTGCTCCATGCAACGCTCTGCGGAGGCCAGCCAGCGTTCTTCGCCGAAGACCTCGTGCGCATCGCAGAGCCCGGTGATCATGAGCGCGTTCCAGCTCGTGAGGCATTTGTCATCGAGGCTAGGACGCTCGCGTTCGTCGCGCGCTTGAAGCAGTCGCGCGCGAATCGATGCGATGCGCTCAGCAAGCTCCGCCTCGCCGATGCCGTATGCGCTGGCGAAGTCGGCGTCGTGCATGCCGCGCCGCAGGATGTTGCGCCCGTGCTCCCACAGCGCCTGCCCGCCGATGTCGTAGTAGGCTTGGGCGAGATCGTAGTCGGCGCCGAGGGCATCGTGCAGTTCCGCTTCGGTCCACACGTAGAAGCGGCCCTCTTCACCTTCGGTGTCGGCGTCGAGCGCGCTGCAGAAGGCGCCTTCGGGCGTGGTCATCTCGCGGGCGATGAAATCGAGCGTATGCTGCACCACCTCGCGGTAGAGCGGCTTCTTCAAGGCTTGGAATGCGGTGCTGTAGAGCGATACGGCCTGGGCGTTGTCGTACAGCATCTTCTCGAAGTGCGGCACTTTCCAGAGCGCGTCGGTGCTGTAGCGCGCGAAGCCGCCGCCCGCTTGATCGAAGATGCCGCCCAGCGCCATGCGGTCGAGCGTGAGCTCCACGTGCTGCATCACGGTCTGGTCGCTGGTGAGCGCAGCGTGCCGCAGCAGGAACTGGTAGTTGTTCGGCATCGCGAACTTGGGCACCTTGTCGGGGCCGCCATGCTGCTGATCGAAGCGCGGGGCCCATTGCTCCACCATGCGCTCCACGGCTCGCTTCGCCTCGTCCACCGGCGCCTGCTCTTCCGGCGCGATCATGGTGCTGGCCACGCCGCGCTGCAATTGCGTGGCCTGCCGCATCACGCGCTCCGGGTCCTCGGTCCAGGTGCGGTGCAGATCGGCGAGCACGCGGCTCCATTGCGCCGGTTGGAAGTACGTGCCGCCATACACCGGCCGTCCGTCGGGCAGGGCGAAGCAGTTCAAGGGCCAGCCGCCGCGACCGGTCATCAGTTGCACGGCGGTCATATAGACGTGGTCCACATCGGGCCGCTCCTCGCGATCCACCTTCACGCATACGTAGCGCTCGTTCATCAGCGCCGCGATGGCGGGGTCCACGAAGCTCTCGCGCTCCATCACGTGGCACCAATGGCAGCTGCTGTAGCCGATGCTGATGAGCAGGAGCTTCCGCTCATCGCGCGCCTTCGTGAAGGCTTCGTCGCCCCACGGGAACCAATCCACCGGGTTGCGCGCGTGCTGCAGCAAGTAGGGGCTGCTCTCCTTCGCGAGCCGGTTGGGCGGATTACTTTGCTGGTGCGCCATGGAAGAGCAAATGAAACATCACGGATGGCCCGAGGCCGGCGCGCGCGCGCGGCAACTTCAACAAGCCCGGGTGAAGTCGGTTGAGCCGAAGCACGCTGGTCCGAAGGTGCGCGATCGGCGCTGGCCAGGCACCTTCATGGCCCTGGGCGTCTTCGTGGCGCTGGTGAGCGCGCTCACCGTGGTGCCATGGACCTTGATCGAGCCGGTCGTGCTGCTGCGCTTCTTCATCGGGCTGTGCTTCATCGGCAACCTGCTCCCGTACGCGCGCTCCGGGCTGCGCTTGGGCATGGAGCGCCTGGAGTGGTTCTTCTTCAACCTGCTCGCCATCGGGCCCATGCTCACCGCTTTCCTGCTGTGGTTCAATTTCATCTTCCATGGAGCGGCCATCAGCGCAAGCCACGTCGTCTCGCGCGTGGAGGATCGCGGCACCTACCTCACCTACACCTTCCGCGACGGATACCTGGATGCGTTCTGGATGGCGCGCAGCACCTACCGTGATTGGCCCGATTCGCATGGGCGCATCCTGGAGGTGCGCACCGCGAAGGGCTCGCTCGGCATCGATGTGGTGCTAGGCAAGAGGCCGGTGCTCTACCTCACTCGTTGAGGTTGATGATTTGCTGCACCTCGAAGGGGAAGCGCTTCTTCAGCGCGCCCGACCTGCCGGCCACGGTGCCCTTGGCGCCCACCTTCACCTCTCCGCTGAGCGCGCTGGTGATGAGCATGGCGAGCAACGGGCCACCTTCCAGGTCGGCGTGGAGGTGAATGGGATAGACCGCGGTGGCCTTGCGCTCCAGGACCAAGGCGCTATCGAGCACGGCCTTGCCCACGAAGCGGTCGTTGAGGAAGAGGTCAACTTGCGGCTCCTCCACATGGATGCGGAAGCCATTGGGGTTCTCGATGCGCGCATCCACGCGCAGGGCGATCCGCTGCGCCGTCATGACGAGCAACTCCCCGCCGGCGACTTCGTGCAGAACCACGTCCTGGTACGACGAGCAGGAGACAAGGAGGAGCAGGGCAAGCGCGACGGGTGCGATGTTCTTCATGCGCTCGGCTTTGCCATTTCGGTGCCAGTACCCGAAGCGCTCATGGCATCGGCATGTGAACTGCCAACGCCAGGCGCGAGCTGGTTATTTCCTCCCGTTCGCCGCGAAGTGCGCGAAGAAGCGCGGGATGGTGCGGATGCCTTGGAAATAGTTGAACACGCCGTACTTCTCGTTCGGGCTGTGGATGTTGTCGCTGTCCAGGCCGAAGCCGAAGAGCACGGTCTTGAGGCCGAGTTCCTGCTCGAAGAGCGCCACGATGGGGATGCTGCCGCCGCCGCGCGTGGGGATGGGCTTCTTGCCGAAGGTCTCCTCCATCGCCTTGCTCGCCGCGAGGTAGGCCGGGCTGTCGATCGGCGTCACGGCCGCTTCGCCGCCATGATGCGGGCGCACTTCCACCCTCACGCCCGGCGGCGCGATCTTCTCGAAGTGGTCCTTGAATAGCTTGGTGATGGCATCGCTCTTCTGGTTGGGCACCAGGCGCATGCTCAGCTTCGCAAAGGCCTTGGCGGGCAGCACGGTCTTGGCGCCCTCGCCGATGTAGCCTCCCCAGATGCCGTTCACATCGAGCGTGGGGCGGATGCTGCTGCGCTCCTCGCTGGTGTAGCCTTTCTCGCCGCGCACGGCATCGATGCCGAGGTCCTTCTTGTACTCCGCTTCATTGAATGGCGCTTCGGCCAGGGCCTTGCGCTCGGCGGCGCTCAGCTCCTGCACGGCATCGTAGAAGCCCGGGATGGTGACGCGGCGGTCGGCATCGTGCATGCTCGCGATCATCTCGCAGAGCGCGTTGATGGGGTTGGCCACCGCGCCGCCATAGACGCCGCTGTGCAGGTCGCGGTTGGGGCCGGTCACTTCCACCTCCACATAGCTGAGCCCGCGCAGGCCGGTGTTGATGCTGGGGCAATCATTGGCGATCATGGCCGTGTCGCTGATCAGCACTACATCGGCCTTCAGGCGTTCTTTGCTGGCCGCTACGAAGAGGCCGAGGTTGTCGCTGCCCACTTCCTCTTCGCCCTCGATCATCACCTTCACGTTGCAGGGCAGGCCACCGCTCTTCATCATGGCTTCGATGGCCTTCACGTGCATGAAGAACTGGCCCTTGTCGTCGGCGCTGCCACGGGCGTAGATCAACTCATCCTTGATCACAGGGTCGAATGGGCCGCTGTGCCAGAGGTCGAGCGGATCGGGCGGCTGCACATCGTAGTGGCCATAGACCAGCACCGTGGGCTTGGC
Organism: uncultured Chryseobacterium sp.; assembly: GCA_964517255.1. Lineage (GTDB taxonomy): Bacteria > Bacteroidota > Bacteroidia > Flavobacteriales_F > PHOS-HE28 > PHOS-HE28. Next base: position 14,600 of record CAZFBP010000015.1, on the reverse strand, counting down.
GGGATCCACGATCTTCTCGCCGTACACGATAGGGTGGCCTTTGGTGGGGCACACTTCCACCTTTTCAAGGCCGGCTTCCACCATGCGCTGCTTCACGGCATCGGCGCAACGGGCCACGTCGGCCTTGTACTTGGGGTCGGCGCTCACGCTCGGGATGCGCAGCAGGTCGAGCAACTCGTTGAGGAAGCGGTCCTTATGGGCGTCGATGTAGGCGTCGGTGGGGTGCATGGCAGAGGCGCGTTTGAGGCCGCCGAATATAGGCGCGCTTGGTCGGGCAACCTTTGCGCAAGGGGCGGGGTCATGGTTTGGACCTGAACGCCTACTTTTCAACGCTTTTCGGCCTCCACCCCATGACTGCAACCCGACTCCTGCTCCTGGCCGCGCTTGGCGCTACTCTTCCTGCTCAAGCCCAGCTGGTCGTAAACAGTGCCCAGACACCGGCCCAGCTGGTGAATGACGTGCTCCTGGGCAATGGCGTGCAAGCCTTCAACGTGAGCTACAACGGGGTGCTGAATCCTCCGGCCAATGTGATCGGCAGCGGATCGTTCACGGCCACCAATAGCAACCTCGGGCTCGCCGCAGGCTTGATTCTGTCCTCTGGCCAAGTGACCGCAGCGGCGGGCGCGGCCAGCGGCTTCAGCGGCAATGGCAACGGTACCGGAAGCGACCCTGACCTGGTGAGCATCTCCGGCGGCACCATCAACGACCGCGCGGTGCTCGAGTTCGATTTCATCCCAACGGGCGACACACTGAAGTTCCGCTTCGTGTTCGCATCGGAGGAATACCCGGAGTATGTCTGTTCCTTCAACGATGCCTTCGGCTTCTTCCTGAGCGGGCCCGGCATTGCCGGTCCTTACAGCAGCGGCTCGGTGAACATCGCGCTCATTCCGGGCACCACGGTTCCGGTGACGATCAACAACGTGAACAACGGGTTGAACAACATCCCCAATAATCCCGGATGCCCCGCTCAGAACGCGAGCTATTACGTGGACAATGCTGCGGGAACCACCGTGGTGTACGATGGGATGACCGTGGTGATGCAGGCCACGTACATCGTTCAATGCGGCCTCACCTACCACATCAAATTGGGCGTTGGTGATGCGTTGGACAGCACCTTCGATAGCGCCGTCTTCCTTGAAGCCGGCAGCTTCGTGAGCACGGGCCAGGTGATTCCAACGCTGTCCCAAGCCACGGGCGTCATTGGCAGCACCATGCTGGAAGGCTGCAACCCCGTGGAACTGGTATTCACCCGCCTGGGCGATACCAGCGAAGTGGACACGGTGAGCATCTTCGTGGGGGGCACGGCCACGCCGGGCACGGACTACACCTACATCTTCCCGCCGCAGCTGATCTTCCCGGTGGGCGTTGAGTCGCTCAGCATCCCCTTCGATGTGCCCATCGATGCCGACGGCCCCGAGACCATCGTGATCACGATCGAGCAGTTGGTTGAATGCGCAGGGATGGTGCTGCAGACCATCTTCACCTTCAACATCGACAGCCCGCCTCCGCTCATTGTGGATGGGGATGACATAGCTAGTATTTGCGGCCAGAACAACCTGCTCATTCCAGGAGTGAGCGGGGGCATGGGCCAATACACCTATAGCTGGAACACCGGTGATACGACGCCGACGATCAACGCCTCGCCAGCGGTGACCACCGTGTACACCGTGACCGTTTCGGATATCTGTGGAATCACGCCGGTCTCCGCCGATTTCACCATCACCTTGCCCATCTACCCGCCGCTGGACCTCGTCGTATCGCCGGACACGTTGATCGATTGCCTGGGCGACGGTGACATCTCCGTGGTGAGCGTGACCGGTGGCGATGGCGTATTCACCTATCAGTGGAGCCTGGGCGGCGTGCCCTTGGCCGCCACGCCGGTCTTCAACGTGCCAGCTGCCAGCCCCCCCGTTTACTACACGATCACCGTGAGCGAAGGATGCGGCACCAGCATCTCCGACAGCGTGCAAGTGGGCACGGTGCCGCTGCCTGAGATCGCGTTCACCACCGAGGGCGACCAGGCCGTGATCTGCTCCGGCGACAGCACCACGCTGACCATGACCGGGATCACCGGCGGCAACGGTGTTTACAACTGGACATGGACCGATCAGAACGGCCTGGTGATCGGTACTGGCTGGACGATCACCATACCCGTGACGGGCAATGCACCTTACACCATCACCGCCAATGACCAGTGCGGGTACGTCGGCGACACCATCGTGAACGCCATCCTCCCCGTGTACGATCCCTTCGTGCTCTCCATGGTGGAGGACCACGTGATGTGCGCGGGCGATAGCAGCTACATCCACGCATTGGTGACCGGAGGCTCCGGCTACTACCACATTCTTTGGGCCGGTGAGGACAGCCTCACGGACCCGCTCTACTGGGTGCATCCTGACGAGCTCACCGAATACCGCGTAATGGTGCGCGACCAGTGCGGCGAAGTGCTCTTCGGGCAGACCGAGATCGATGTGGAGCACGTGAGCGTTGACATCGTGGAGGACAACGAGGGCCAGGATGATTGGCATTTGCTGGCGGCCACCCTGCCGTACGCGAAGACCTGGATCTGGGACATGGGCGATGGCACGCGCTACCGCAACGACGAGATCTGGCATAGCTACCTCGACCTTGAGGAGCATTGGGTCACGTTGCGGATCGTGACGCCCAACGGCTGCCATGGCATGGATTCGCTGCTGCTGAAGCCGCCCGCGCACATCTACTTCCCCAATGCCTTCAGCCCCGATGGCGATGGCTGGAACGAGGTCTTCGGGCCGCTGGGCCACTACATCGACCGGTTCGATATGCAGGTCTTCGACCGGTGGGGCGAACTGATCTACTCCACGCAGGACATCCTGGCGCCATGGGACGGCACCTACGGCGGCTCGCCAGCGCCCACAGGCGTTTACGTGTACAAGTACCACGCGGAGGGGCATTACTTCCCAGCGGTGGATGGCATGGGCCATGTGACCTTGATTCGCGGAAGCCAGAACTGAACAACAACAGAAGAACGTGATGAAGCGATTCCATTCGATCGGCCTCGCGCTGCTGGGCAGCGGCGCCTTGCAGGCCCAACTGGTGGTGAACAACACCCTCACCCCCATGCAACTCGTGCAGGACGTGCTGCTGGGCACGGGCGTTACCGTGAGCAACGTGAGCTTCAACGGAGTGGTGGATCCCGCCACACCACAGGCCGGCAGCGGCAGCTTCTCGACCACCGGCACCAACTTGGGCCTGCCGGCCGGCGTGCTGCTCACCAGCGGGCAAGTGACCGAGATCGCCGCGCCGGGATCGTACTTCGCGAGCGGCACGAATAGTTCGGGCAGCGATCCCGATCTGGTGACGCTGGCCAACCAGAACATCAACGATAGGGCGGTGCTGGAATTCGACTTCGTGCCCCAGGGCGATACGGTGAAATTCCGCTACGTCTTCGGCTCGGAGGAGTACCCCGAGTACGTCTGCACCACTTTCAACGATGCCTTCGGGTTCTTCCTGAGCGGACCCGGCATCTCCGGTCCCTACCAGAATGGCGCCATCAACATCGCGCTCATCCCGAACTCATCGGTGCCCATCGCGATCAACACCGTGAACCCCGGTGTCCCGGGCAATTCAGGTGGCCAAGCCGCCACCTGCGCCGCAGCCGACCCGAATTGGGTGAACAACAACGTGTACTACGTGGATAACCAGGCCGGCACCGATGTGTGCTACGATGGATTCACCGTGGTGCTCACCGCGCGCTGGCCCGTGCTATGCGGCCAGACCTACCACATCAAGATGGCCATCGGTGATGGTTCCGACAGCGCCTTCGATTCCGGCGTGTTCCTCGAGGCGGGCAGCTTCACGAGCCTGCCCTTCGTGCCCACCCTTTCACCGGGCCCTGGCATCATCGGCACCAACACCATCGTGGAGAGCTGCTACCCGGTCACCATCAACTTCACGCAGACCGGCGCGGCAGGAGATACCAGCGTGGTGTACATCATCACGGCAGGCACGGCCACCGGTGGCGTGGATTACGTGCCCGACTTCCCGGATTCGCTCGTGTTCCTGCCCGGGGACAGCGTTCAGACATTCACCTTCAATTGCCCCATTGATGGTGATGGCGACGAGACCATCATCCTCACGCTCATCAGCCCCAGCCCATGCGCGGGCATCACCATCACGAATGAGTTCATCTTCACGATCATACAGTCACCGGCAGTGGCCATCGTGGGCGGATTCACCACGATACCCTGTGGAGGCAGCGCCACCTTGACCCCGACGATGTCCGGCGGATACCCGCCTTACACGGTCTCATGGTCAACCGGGCAGACCGGCAATAGCATCACCGTCTCACCGCTCAACAGCGCCGTGTACCAGGCCACTGTCACTGACGATTGCGGCTCCACGGCCGTGGCGCAGTTCTTCGTGGAGATGGATCCCTTGCCTCCATTGAACATGGCCATCATCGGGCCGGGCACCGTGATGGAGGCGTGCGACAATACGGGCGTCAACTTCATCAGGCCGCAGGGCGTGCCGGGCGATGCGCTCATCACCATCACCTTCAGTGGGCAGGCCACCAACGGCACCGACTTCCAATGGAACAACACGGTGACCATCCCCGACGGCGTGGTCAACACCATCGTGCCCTTCAACCCGCTCGAGGATAATCTGCCGGACGACGGCGAGACCGTGACCATCACAGGCACCTATACCGATGACTGCGGCCGCACCACATCGGCCAGCGTCACTATCACCATCATCGACGCTCCGCCCATCGGCGTGACCACGGAGGACTTCACCGTGGAGTGCTCTCCGGACAGCATGCTGCTGGTGGCCACTGGCATCGGCGGCGTCGGCTCTTTGCAGTATTCCTGGTCAACCGGTGATCTGGGCTACTCCACCCATGTGCCCATGAATGTCTTCGATAATTACACTGTGACGGTGACCGACGATTGCGGCCGTTCAGCCTCCGATGTGGCCACCATCTCGCTCATCTGCGATGTGATCGTCCCCAACGTGTTCTCCCCGAACGGCGATGGCTACAACGACCTCTTCGTGATCGAAGGGATCCAGTACACCAGCAACACCGTGCGCGTCTTCAACCGCTGGGGCCAGTTGGTGTACGAATCGAGCAATTACCGCAACCAATGGAACGGCGGCGACCTGCCCGATGGCACCTACTTCTATGAAGTGGTGCTGCAGTACAAGAAGGACGACCCTTATACCGGCCATGTGACCATCCTGCGCAACGGCTGGCGCTGAGGCGCGATCAACGCACGATCAAGGAAGAGCCCGTCATCTCGGCGGGCTTTTCCATGCCCATCAGTTCCAGCAGCGTAGGCGCCACATCGGCCAGGACACCGTCGCGCAGCCGCAGTGATTCATCGGCCAAGGCGATCACGGGCACCGGGTTGGTGGTATGCGCGGTGTTCGGCGTGCCGTCGGCGTTGGCCACTTTATCGGCATTGCCGTGGTCGGCGATGATGAGCACGCTGTACCCCGCGCCGCGCGCCACTTCGGCCACGCGCTTGGCGCAGGCATCGGTGGCCTCCACGGCGCTGATGATGGCCTCGCGTACGCCCGTGTGCCCCACCATATCTGGGTTGGCGAAATTGAGCACCACCAGGTCCGCTGCATTGGCCTGCAGTTCGGGCACGATGGCATCGGTGATGGCCTGCGCGCTCATGGCAGGCTGCAGGTCGTAGGTGGCCACCTGGGGCGAGGGCAACAGGATGCGCCGCTCTCCAGCGAAGGGCTCCTCGCGGCCGCCGCTGAAGAAGAAGGTGACGTGAGGGTACTTCTCGGTCTCCGCGATCCGGATCTGCTTCTTCCCAGCTCGGCTCATGGCTTCACCCAGCGTCATGGGCAGGTCGTCCTTGCGGAACAAGGGCTTCACATCGCGGAAGGTGGAGTCGTACTCCGTGAGGGTGGCGTAACGCAGCTTCAGCGGTTCCATTCCGTGCTCCGGGAAGGCCCGTTGCGTAAGGGCTTGCGTGATCTCGCGGCATCGGTCCGTGCGGAAATTGAAGCAGATCACCGCATCACCATCAGCCAGCAGGCCCAGCGGCGCGCCTTGGGCATCCACCAGTAGGTGCGGCTCCATGAACTCATCCGTGATGCCATTGGCATAGCTGGAATCGAAGACCTGCAACGGGTCGGAGGCGCGCGCTCCTTTGCCGTGCACGAGGAGGTCGTATGCCTTGCGCACGCGCTCCCAGCGCTTGTCGCGGTCCATGGCGTAATAGCGGCCGATGATGCTGGCCACGCGCGCCCCGGTGCCAGCCACGTTCTTGAGGAAGCGCTCCATGCACGGCCTGCCGCTGCGCGGATCGGTGTCGCGCCCGTCGGTGAAGGCATGCACGAGCACGTCATTGACCCCTGCCTCGCGTGCGATCCGGCAGATGGCCTCCGCATGGGTCCGCATGGAATGCACGCCGCCGTCGGAGAGCAGGCCCATGAGGTGAAGGCGCCCGCCACGGGCTTTGGCATGCCGAAGGATCTCGAGAAGCACGGGGTGAGTTGCCAGGCTGCCGTCTGCCATGGCCCGATCGATGCGCACCAGGTCCTGATGCACCACGCGACCGGCCCCGATGTTCAAATGCCCCACTTCGCTGTTGCCCATCTGGCCATCCGGCAGGCCCACATGGCCTCCGTGCGTGAGCAGTTTGGCATGCGGCGCGTTGCGAATGAGATGGTCGAAGAACGGCGTGCTCGCGCTTGCGATGGCATCAGAGGCGTCGCCGGAACCGATGCCCCAGCCATCGAGGATGATGAGCACCGCTTGGCCAGCCATCAGACGCCCTTGGGAAAAGTGGCGGTGAATATAGCCCCGTGCGGTGCGGCGCCCCGGACCGCGATGCTGCCGCCGAGCCGCTTCACCAAGCGCCCCACGATGTAAAGCCCCAGGCCGGTGCCCGCATGCTGCCGCGTCTCCTCCGATCCCGAACGATAGAAGCGCTCGAAGACCCGGTCGCGCTCGGAAGGAAGGATGCCCGAGCCCTGGTCGGCGACCTCGAGCCGCCATTGCGCGCCGAGGTCATGGGCTGTGACACCGATAAGCGTGTTCGCAGGCGCGTACTTCATGGCGTTCTCCAACAGGTTCTCCACAATGCTCCTGATTGCTTGCGGATCGCTGCGCACCGTCATCGTGGAAGGGAGGTCGGCCAACCATGCGTGCGTGCCCGCGTCCCGTTCTCGGGCGCGTGACATCACGTCGCGGACGATACTGACGGCATCCATCCGTTCAGGCCTCAATTTGATCTCCCCTGCCCCCTCGGCAGCAGCCACCAGCACCTTCTCCGTAAGGGCGGCCAGCCGGTCCGCCTCGCCGATGGCCGATGCGCGGAGGCGTTCGGCATCCGTTCCGCTCACGCCAGGCCTGCTCAGGGTCTGCAGTTGCAGCTTGATGGAGGCGATTGGCGTGCGCAGTTCGTGCGTGATGGCCAGCATGAAGTTCCGTTGGAGCGCCGCCAAACGCAGGTCGCGCCGGATGGCGATGAACGCGAACGCGAGCACGCCAGTGAGCAGGAGCAGGAAGACGCCGGCCTCCCCGAGCACCATGAAGGTGCGATTGGAGGACTGATCCGCAGCGCGCCCGAGTTGCGTTTCAAGCTCCGCGATGACCTCTTCCTTGCGGAGCAGCAGCACCGCCCACCAGACCGATTGGGCCACGATGTACACCATGGCGGCGCCCAGCAGCCATAGCGAACGATTCGCGGCTCGTGCCATGCGGGCGAAGGTACCGGCGCCCTCCTCCGAAGGCCCGACCTGGCTCCCGCCCCATTACCCACATGTGGGCAATGCCGAATGCAGCGGCCAGGGATCTCCCGAAGGCGAGCGAGGGCGCTGACTATATTGCCCGCTCGACCCCCCCATGGATTCCAGCGGCGCAAGGGCGTACATCCTCGAACGGCTCAAGGAGCGGCTGCCCGTGCTGCGCAGCTATCATTCCTTGGAGCATACCCTCGATGTCTATGCGAGCGCCATCAGCATCGCGGAGCAGGAGGGGGTTGAAGGGGAAGGTCTGGTGCTGCTGAAGATCGCCGCCCTGTACCACGATGCGGGTTTCACCGTGCAGGACACCGACCACGAGGCCGCCGGTTGCGTGCTCGCCAAGGAGGTGCTGCCGGGCTTCGGCTTCAATGAGCGCCAGATCGAGCTGGTCTGTGAGATGATCATGGCCACCAGGATTCCGCAGAGTCCGCGCAACAAGCTGGCGCGCATTCTCTGCGACGCCGATCTCGACTACCTCGGCCGGTCCGACTTCAACCAGATCGGCTCAACCCTTTTCGATGAGATGCGCGCATACGGTGTGCTGAGCACGGAGCGGGAATGGAACGAGCTGCAATTGCGCTTCCTCGAGCGCCACGCTTACTTCACCGTGACCAACAAGCGCCTGCGCGACCCCCTGAAGCAGGAGCACCTTGAAAAGGTCCGCGCTTGGCTGCGCCAGAACCCGTGAACCGTCGAACGAAAAGACCCCGGCCTCGGCCGGGGTCCTTCTCGTGGTGCCTCCCAGAATCGAACTGGGGACACACGGATTTTCAATCCGTTGCTCTACCAGCTGAGCTAAGGCACCGTTTCCTTTGAGCCGTCGGGGAGGGCGGCGCGAAAGGCGGGCGAAGATAGACAAGCATCACATCCCGGATCATCGGCGTGGACCTCATCATCGATATCGGCAACACGCGCGCGAAGGCGGCGATCTTCGACGGAGCGCGATTGCTGCGCCGTGCGGCGTTCGACCTGCACGACACCGCTATACTGGAGGCGTTGCTCGACGACGCGCCTGTTACGCGCGCGGCCGTCGGTTCCGTGGCGGACGAGGCCGAGGACCTGGCCCGATGGCTGGGCGAACGATTTCCGGTGATCCGGCTCAGCGCCATGAGCGCATCGCCGATCAACTCCGCTTACGCGACAGGAGCCACGCTGGGAGCGGATCGATTGGCCAATGCCGTGGCTGCAGCGCGCATATTCCCCGGCCGCACAGCGCTCGCCATCGATCTGGGCACCTGCATCACCTACGATCTGGTGAACGCGCAGCGCGTGTACCTGGGCGGTGCCATCGCCCCAGGGGCACGCATGCGGGCGCAGGCCATGCACGCCTACGGCGCTAGGCTGCCGTTGGTGGAAACGGCCTTCGACGCCCCCGCCTTCGGCGATAGCACCACGGCGAGCCTGCAAGCTGGCATCCATCATGGGGTGGTCGGTGAGTTGGAGCATTTCATCGCCGCCGCGCGGACCCTGGATCCGAATACGGCCGTGGTGCTCACCGGAGGCGATGCGCTCACCCATGCGCGGGCATTGAAAAGCGGCATCTTTGCCCACCCTTTCCTGACCCTTGAGGGCTTCCGCCTCATACTTCATCACGGCCACGGCCCTGATCCTGCCGCTGCTGGCCCTTCCGCAGGCGCAGCAGGGTAGCGGCTCGCCCTATTCGGCGCACGGCTTCGGCGACCTTGCCGGGTCTGGTCAAGTGACCCTTGCCGGACTGGGTGGCCTTTCCGTGACCGTGGCCGACCCATACGGCGTTTCTCGTGCCAACCCCGCCACATACACGCGCCTGGCGCACACCGTGTACGAGATGGGCGCCTCCACCCGTTGGGTGAGCATGACCCTCGGGGAGAGCACGGGGAAGGGCCGTGCCACGCGCTTGCTCGGCTTCTCGCTGGGCGTGCCCTTCGGACGCGGGAAGTGGGGCATGGCCCTCGGCATGCAGCCCTACACGTCGGTAGCTTACGAGTTGGACGACCGCGTGGCGACCAGTGAAGGGCAGTTGCGCTACCAGTACACCGGCGCGGGCGGCATCAATCGCGCGTATGTCGGCATCGGGCGCGTGCTCTGGCAGCGCAGTGATAGCACCGGGCGCAGGGCCGTGTTGAGCGCTGGCGCCAACTTCGAGTTCCTCTTCGGCACCGTGGAGGCCACGCGCAAGGCGTATTACCCCATCGGGTCCGGCTATTACCACAGCAGCGTGGCATCCACCTTGGTGCTGCGAGCGCCCACAGGAACCATAGGGCTGTTTCACACCGCCGACCTCATCTCGCCTGCCCGCGCGAAAAGGAATCATGAGGAGCGCGTCGAAGCGGTGAAGAAGAAGGAGAGGCGCTTGGAGATGGACTGGCTCAACGCTGGCAAGGACTCCGCCGCTCGCAAGCCCCTTCGCAAGCCGAGAGGTCCTGGCGACGGCTGGCGTTGGCGGGCCGGCCTTGGCATCGACCTGCCGCTCCAGTTCACGGCGCAGCACAGCCAGCTGGCCACCACATTCAGGCTCAGCGGCTCGGTGGAGAGCACCGTGGATACTGCGGAGTACATCAAGAGCGCGTCGGGCAGCCTCTCCGTTCCCGTGGGCATCGCAGCGGGGGTCGGCGTGCAGAATGCGCGCTGGAGCATCGGGTTGGAATGGCACCAGCGCGATTGGAGCAGCACCCGCGCCGACATCGCCGGTTATGCGCTGCGTAGCAATTTGCGCGCGTCCTCCGCTCTCATCCTGGGTGCCTCGTGCAGGCCCGCAGGCGATGGTGGCGGCAGCTTGCTGGGGCGCACGGTTTACCGCGCCGGCCTGCGGTACGCGGATGACCCCATCGAGGTGCGGGGCGTGGGCATCACGCAGCTCGGCATGTCCTTTGGCTTGTCGGTGCCCATTGCAGGAACCACCACTCGCAGCCGCATCAACCTGGCCGTAGAACATGGCCAGCGCGGCACCACCGCCGAAGGGCTCCTGAACGAACGATACACCAGCCTGCACTTCGGCATCACCATCACGCCCGACATGCGGGAGCCCTGGTTCAGGAAGAAACGGATCGAATGATGAAGACCATGAGAACCCTCGTTTGCGGCGCCGCGCTCCTCGCCGCTTCCCTGTTGAGCGCGCAGAGCAAGTACGGCGCGACCCCCGCCGACAGCGTGGAATGCGTTAGGAACCTATCGCTGTTCCAGGAATCGATGAAGCAGAACAACTACTCGGACGCTTACGCGCCCTACCGTGTGCTGGTCCGCATCTGCCCCACCTGCAGCAAGGGCCTGTACCAGAACGGCGCCAAGATGCTGGGCGATTTCATCGGCAAAGAGAAGGATGCCGCTCGCAAGGAGCGCCTCATCGACTCGCTCATGCTCAATCACGACCTGCGCATCCAGCACTTCGGCGAGAGGGCTTTCGTGCTGGGCCGCAAAGGCGTTGATATGCAGTTCCACCGTCCCAAGGACTGCAAGGCCGCCTACGAGACCCTGAAGGAATCCATCGACCTGGGCGGCGCTCGCAGCGAGCCTGGCACCTTGAGCGCGTACTACGACGCCCTCAATTGCCAGTACGCCGCTGGCGCGGCCACCAAGGAGCAGATGCTCTCGGAGTACGTGCGCATCATGGGCTTCATCGAGCAGAACCTGTCTGATCCTGGACTGAAGGAGAGTGACCGGGAGTACTGGATCAAGGCGCGTGACCGCGTGAACTCCACATTCTTCAAGATCGCCGAGTGCAAGGACATCGGCGAGATCGTGGGCAAGCTCCTCAAGGAGAAGCCCGATGACCAGGAGCTGAAGGTGCGCATGCTGAAGGTGCTGAACGCGAAGGACTGCACCGAGGAGAAAGTGTACATGCCGCTGGTGGTGGAGATCCACAAGGCCAACCCCACGAGCGAGAGCGCTTACAGCCTGGGCCAGAGCTACGTGAAAAGCGGCAACATGGGCGAAGCGCTCAAGTACATGAAGGAGGCCGCCGAGCTATGCGCCGGCTGCAGCGATCGCGTGAAGTACCTGCTGAAGACAGGCCAGGTGGCCAGCGCCGCGGGCAATCACGGCCAGGCGCGCAGCTACGCCAACCAGGTGCTGCAGATCGAGCCGAAGAACGGCGAGGCGCTCATCCTCATCGGCAACGCGGTGGCCGCGCAGGCCGGCGATTGCGAGGGGCCGCAGCGCTGGGGCGTCTATTGGCTGGCCTACGATTACTACCAGCGCGCGCGCAGCCTCGATCCCAACGTGGCCGACAAGGCCAGCGAGCGCATCGGCAGCTGCAATTCGCGCTTCCCCACCAAGGAGGAGCTCTTCTTCCACCAGTTGAAGGAGGGCGAGGGCTTCCAGGTGAACTGCGGCGGCCTGAACGAGAGCACCACGGTGCGCGCCAAGAAGTAACGCGTGCATCCTTCGCGAACGGCACGGATCATCGGCATGCCTGTCCTGCTCGGGGCAGGCATGCTGCTTTCGTGCAAGAACGACTTGGATGAGGTGGCCGCCGTGGAGCTGCCCGCCGCCGTGCCCGACCGCGAGACCGAGGAGGCCGAGTACCTCTACACCGACGCCGGCGTGCTGCGCAACCGCTTACGCGCCGCGCGCATCACCGAATGGAACGCACCGGAGAAGCGCACCGAATTGGATGGTGGCCTGGAGCTCGTCTTCTTCGACACCATCGGCCAGCAGGTCAGTGTGCTCACTGCGCGGCGCGGCACCATCCTCACCGATCAGCAGCGCATGCAGGTGATGGACGATGTGGTCTTCGTGAACGCCAAGGGCGAGCGCCTGGAGACCGAGCTGCTCACCTGGCAGCAGGACAGCGCGCGCGTGCGCACCGACCGCGCCGTGCGCATCCAGCGTGGCGCCGATGTGATCCATGGCATGGGCCTCGATGCCGCGGAGGATTTCAGCAGCTACGTGATCAAGCGCGTCACGGGCACCTTGCACCTCGGCGATACCTTGGCCGCACCGCGCTGACCGCCATGCACCGCATCGCCCGCTTCATGGAGCACTTCTGGCTCGCGCTGGCCATCGCCACATTGCTCGCTGCGCTCTGGGTGATCGCCGTTGACGGATTCGAGAAGGGCGGCCAATGGCTCTTCTTCCCCGCCATCGCCCTGGCCATGTTCTTCTACCGCCGCTTCGCCAGAGGGAGGATCGAGGCGATGGAGCAGCGGAAGGACTGAAGGCACAACGCCATCGGGAACTGTTAAATCTGAGGGGGGGGGTGGTGGAAACACCACCCCCTTTCGCTTGGAGTCTTCGTTTTGACGATGGACCTTCGCATTCGCTCGTTCAACCACAACGCCCATTACCATGAAGGCGAATGCACCTTTCGCTTCTGAGAATGTGAATGAGAAGCCCTGCATTCAGGCCTTCAGGGCCGCTGGGCCGCTGGGCCGCTGGGCCGCTGGGCCGCTGGGCCGCTGGGCCGC
>CAZFBP010000015.1:0-1367 GCA_964517255.1 uncultured Chryseobacterium sp. | reverse complement strand
CCGCTGGGCCGCTGGGCCGCTGGGCCGCTGGGCCGCTGGGCCGCTGGGCCGCTGGGCCGCTGGTGAGATTAGAAGCGCGGAAGATCGCTCTGGCGGGCGCATGAGGCGCACGCTGGCCACACCCATTCCATACAACTAATAAACCGAGCGCTTTGGACGACCGAACGCAGGACCCGCCCACAAGGGCCGACATCGAAGCGCCGCAGGGTGGCACCGAACATTGGGCGGGCAAACTGGCCGTGCCCACAGCACGAGGTGTGGTGCTCATCGCGCACGACCGCATCGTGCGGTTGGAAGCCGACGGCAGCTACACAGTGATACACCTCGCCGAGGACAAACCCATGATCGTGAGCCGCAACCTGGGCGAGCTGCTTGCGCATTTGCCCGCGCACAGATTCTTCCGTTGCCATCACAAGCACGCAGTGAACCTCAATCTGCTCTCGGAGGCCGTGCAGACGGATGGCGCGCGGGTCATCATGGCCAACGGCCACACGGTGAGCGTGTCCAGGCGGAGGTGGCCACTGCTCGTTGCGGCGATACGGCGCATGTGAGCATGCGGAGACAAGAAAGCCCCGGAGCGGCCGGGGCTTTCCGTTCCTGCAGTACCGAGGTTATTCTTCCACCGTGAAGGATATGCTCTCCGAGGAGCCATCGGCGTACTCGAAGTGCGCGTGGGAGAGGCCCGCAGGCCAGGGTGTTTGCATCTCCACCACATGCTTATTCAAGCCGGCGAGCTCGAAGTCGAGCAGCTTATGGTGATAATTCGTGCCCATGTTGCTCACAATGGTCACTTCAATCTCAGCGGCGTACTCCAGGTCGAAGTCGATGGAGAATCTGCCGCCGCTCACCGGCACGGGGTAGATGTTGATGTCGCAGAATGATGCGAAATCCGCCGTGAGGATGATGGGCGCCTCGAATGCCTCGAAGTGGCGGTACACGTGGCCGTTTTCAAGGTACACGGTGGTCTCGTACAGGCCGGGGTCGAGCTGAATGCGCGGGAAGGGCGTGAGCTTGGTGTCCTTGTTCGCCGGCAAGGTCACATCGGCCATGAGCGTGATGCCGGGATTGTCCCAGCGGCGGATGCTCAGGCCATGGATTCCTCCGGGTCCCCATTCGTCCTCCCAACCGAGCATGGTTCCGCAATCCTGCATACTGATGATCCAAGTGAAGATGGCGCCATTCACTTCGAGTGTGCCCACTTCCGTGCATGGGTGAGGCGCGTTGTTGCCCCACGACAACCCGCCGCCAAAGACAGATGGCGCCATGCAAGTGAGTTCTGGAATGTCGGGTGTGAAGGACTCACGGTTGGCGGTGACCAAGGGGTCGCCGTTGTAGTAGTCCTTCAGGTTCAAGCAGATCAAACTTGG
>CAZFBP010000014.1:742-24780 GCA_964517255.1 uncultured Chryseobacterium sp. | reverse complement strand
CCGGCCTCGTGCATGTGGTAGCCGCTGATGCTGATGCTGTTGAACTTGGGCATCTTCTTCGCGCAATGACTGAAGATGTCGCCCACGATGCGCATGCTCGGCCCTGGCGGATAGATGTACGTGTTGCGCACCATGAACTCCTTCAGGATGTCGTTCTGGATGGTGCCTTGGAGATCCTCCGGCTTCACGCCTTGCTCTTCCGCCGCGACGATGAAGAAGGCCATGATGGGCAGCACGGCGCCGTTCATCGTCATGCTCACGCTCATCTTGTCGAGCGGGATCTGGTCGAAGAGGATCTTCATGTCCTCCACGCTGCTGATCGCTACACCGGCCTTGCCCACGTCGCCTTTCACGCGGGGATGGTCGCTGTCGTAGCCTCGGTGTGTGGCGAGGTCGAAGGCGACGCTGAGGCCCATCTGCCCGGCGGCGAGGTTGCGGCGGTAGAAGGCGTTGCTCGCTTCGGCGGTGCTGAAGCCTGCGTACTGCCGGATGGTCCACGGACGGATGGCGTACATGCTGCCGTAGGGCCCACGGAGGTATGGTGGCATGCCTGCGGCGAAGTGCAGGTGCTCCAGTTTCTCGGTGTCGGCAGGTGCATAGAAGGACTTGAGGGGGATCTCTTCGCGGTTTGCAATGCTTGATAATGGAGGTGAGGGAGGTAAGGGAGGAGAGGGAGGGAGTCCTCCCTTACCTCCATCGCTCTCTTCACCTCCATTTCTCATTTGTGCTACGAGCACATCCGTCAACTTCTCCACCGTGCAGCTCCCTCCGAGCGGATCCGCCACGCGAGCGAGAAAAGACTCGTCGCGCAGCAGGTTGTGGATGTTTCGCACCACTCGTCGAGCGAGGACATCACCTTCGGGAAGCGGCGGCGACGGAATGGTCAGCCCATCGCATCCACCGGTGATCGCGCTGATCGCTTGCAACGTGGCGCGGATAAGGTTCTCGTGCGCCGACTTCGTTTCGGCCGGGTAGGAGACGACGGCCTGTATCCAAGTGGTGTGCGAGCAGTCGTGCAGCGGATTGAACGAATCGACGATTGCGGCCCACGCTTCGCGGAAGGCACGAAGGCGCGCTGCTTCTAAGAACAGGTCATCGCTTAGGTGCAGGCGGAATTGCAGGCGGGCGCAGGCATCGTCGATCGTGAAGCCCTGGGCGAGAAGCCGCTGTAGCAGTTCACGTCCTTGTGCGAGGTCTTCGCCGGTTTGGTGAATGGCCGATGGCGCATGGTGAATAGGGCCATCGCTCACGCTGAAGAGCCGGATGCGCGGGTGCTTCGCGATCTTGTACTTCATCCCGCTCACATCGGCATCGTGCGGCAGGCCGAGGCAGATGCTCACATCCGTTGCGGGCGTGTTCTGATCTTGGTGAAGGGCGAGCAGCGTATCGAGGGTTGCGGCATCACCATCCAGCGAAAGGTCGATCGCGCCGATTCGCACATCCTTCAGCAACGCATTCAAGTCCGTGGGATTGCCATAGAACTCGAGCGCGTCGGCACCGCCCATGAGCGACTCGAGGGCCAGTTGGTTCGCGAGGGCTGTTGTTGCCTCGATACCCACAGCAGCACGCCACGGATTGCCATCGCGCTTCACGCCCCGGCGACGTGTGCTGGTTGCGGCGCCATCCTCGGCGACGTGAAATGGCGACAGCACTGCTTCGCCCGCCCTCACATCCAGCAACGACGGATCCCCGTCCTTCAGTTCCTTCCTGATCACGGCCTCCCATTGCTCGCGCGTGGCGGGCGGGAAGGCACCGAAGAGCTTTTCCATCGGGGCGAAGATCGAGCGGCCTGCCTGAAGTCCGTCAGAGCAGTACGCGGATTGAACCCGATGGGGAATTCAGCGTCTTGAGGCATACTTGCACCCGCGATGCGATATGCCATGTCAACATTCCGTGCCCACACTTGCTTGATTGCCATCATTCCGTGCCTGGCTGTGGCGCAGCCGCCCAGCGACAGCCTCTTCGCCACCGATCAGGTCATCGATATCCAGCTCACCTTCGCGCAGCCCGGCTTCGAGGACAGCCTCCTGGCCTATTACAACGAAGGGCTGGAGCGGCAGCTGCTGGCCAACGTGGTGATCACCGATCTCACGGGCACATACAGCTACGACAGCGTGGGCGTGCGCTACAAGGGGAACAGCAGCTACGGGCTGGCCGACAAGAAGAGCATGAAGATCGACTTCAATGAGTACGTGAGCGGGCAGAAGTACCACGGGATGAAGAAGCTCAACCTCAACAATGGCTTCAACGACCCCACGCTGCTCCGGGAGAAGGTCTTCTTCGATTTCTGCCAGGACCACGGCGTGCTGGCGCCGCGAGCGGTGTTCGGCAACGTGCGCATGAATGGCACGCTCACCGGTTTCTATGGCGTGGTGGAGCAGGTGGACAAGGAGTACCTGGACCGCTGGGCGGATGACACGAACGGCAACCTCTTCAAGGCCGGCGACAACTTCGGAACGGGCGGAACGACGGCGGCCGACCTGGCCTGGTACGGCACCGCGCAAAGCAGCTATGAGCCGCGCTATGAACTGAAGACCAATGAAACGGCCAACGACTGGACCGACCTGATCATGCTGATCGATGCGATCAACAATACCACTGACGCGCAGCTCCTGTCCTCGCTTCCATCCCTGGTCGATCTCCAGCCCCTGCTCCGATCGCTGGCCATCGACAATCTCTTCGCCAACCTCGACAGCTACATCAACAGCGCGCGCAACTGGTACCTCTACCACACCGACACGACTGGCCTGTGGCAATGGATCAAGTGGGACGCGAACGAGGCCTTCGGCCGATACAGCGGTGGCCAGCAGAACCTCACGAGCCTCTCGCCTTACTACCTCGCCAACAACCGGCCGCTGATGTCGCGCATCATGAACGTGCCATGGCTGCGGCAGCAGTACACCGCGGCGTACTGCGCTGTGTACGACGCGTTCGACAACGCCCAGCTCGATCCGCGGATCGATGCGCTCGCCGCGCTGATCCAACCGCACGTCTTCGCCGATCCCAACAAGCAGTACACGAACACGCAGTTCACCACCAACATCACCAGCAATATCACCGGCGGCGGCGGACCTGGCGGCAATCAGACCATCTACGGATTGAAGTCTTTCATCAACGCGCGCCGCCAATACCTCACCGGTACGCTCGATTGCACCACCATCGGCATCGAGGAGCAGGAGGAATCGGGTCTCCGGGCATGGCCCAATCCGATGGAGGAGAGCTTGCGGGTGAGCCTGCCTGCGGACGCCTCAGCGCGCGATCTCATCCTGTGCGATGCCTTGGGTCGGCCTGTACCGCTGCAATGGTCGGGACGAGAGGCTGATATATCCGGGATCGCATCCGGACCTTACGTGCTCACCCTCCGTTCCGGAGCGGGGCAGCAGAGCCGCGCTTTGTTGAAGCAGTAAGGCCACTCGAGCGGGGCGTTGCCCCCCGGTGCCAAGGGTCATCGCGCGTACGGCGTGAATTTGCAGGAAGCTCCGCATCTTGCCCGCAGCACGCTCACGCCGATCCTGGCAGCGTCGAACCCGCCTGTCATGCGCCGCATCTTCAAGCTCTTCCTCGAAAGCCTCAGCGGCGAGGAGCGCGACTACACCGCGATGGGCATCCGTCGCGCCATCGTGCTGCTCAGCATCCCCATGATCATGGAGATGGGCATGGAGGCGCTCTTCGCTTTGGTCGATACCTTCTTCGTGAGCAAGCTCGGCGATGTGGCCACCGCCACCGTGGGCCTCACCGAGACCTTGATGGTGCCGGTGTACTCGATCGCGTGGGGCCTGGGCATGGGCATCACGGCCGTGGTGGCGCGGCGCAGCGGTGAGAAGGACAAGCACGGCGCGCGCGTGGCGGCGGGGCAGAGCCTCTTCCTGGCGCTGGTGGTGGGCGTACTGCTCGCCGTGCCTGCGGTGATCGCGGCGCCATGGCTGCTGCGCACCATGGGTGCCGAGCCCGAGGTGATGACGCTGGCGGTGCCGTACGCGCGCGTGATGCTCGCGAGCAACCTCATCGTCACCTTGCTATTCGCCATGAACGCCGTGTTCCGCGGCGCGGGCAATCCCGGAATCGCATTGCGCACGCTGGTGATCGCCAACGGCATCAACATCATACTCGACCCGCTGTTCATCTTCGGCGTGGGCCTGTTCCCGCAGCTGGGTGTGCAAGGCGCGGCGGTGGCCACCACCATCGGGCGCGGCATCGGGGTGGCCTACTTGCTGTGGAATCTGTTCAAAGTTGGCGGCGCGTTCGCGGTGCTAGGGCCCGACCTGCGGCCGATGGCAGCGGTGGTGGGCAACATCATCAAGGTGTCCATCGGTGGCATCGGGCAGTTCCTCATCGCCAGCGCGAGTTGGATCTTCCTGGTGCGGATCGTCGCCGATTTCGGAACGGCGGCGGTGGGCGGCTACACCGTGGCCGTTCGCATCATCATCGTGGCGCTGCTGCCGGCCTGGGGCATGGCCAATGCCGCCGCCACCTTGGTCGGTCAGAACCTCGGAGCGCAGCAGCCCGACCGCGCGCAACGGAGCGTGTGGCTCTGCGGCCATTACAACATGGTCTTCATGGTGCTGGTCACGCTCTTCTTCTGGATCGGCGCGCCGTGGATCGTCTCCTTCTTCGCGCAGAGCGCCGAGGCCGACGCAACGGCCATTCGCGCCCTGCGCATCGTGAGCAGCGGCTATTTCTTCTACGGCTACGGCATGGTGCTCGCGCAAGCCTTCAATGGCGCGGGCGACAGCCTCACGCCCACCTGGCTCAACGCCGTGTGCTTCTGGGCCATCGAGATCCCGCTGGCCTACCTGCTCGCCATCATCGCGGGGATGGACCCGGCCGGCGTCTTCGCATCGGTGGCCACCAGCGAGAGCATCCTCGCGGTGCTCAGCGGCGTGCTCTTCCAGCGCGGGAAGTGGAAGACCGTGAAGGTCTAGCAGGAGGAGGTTGACCGGTGTTGAGGGTTGCGCGTGGCGGGTTGAATGCCAACCCTCAACCTGCCCCGGCTTCAACCTCCAGCCCTCAACCTATGCTCGATCACTTCGCCTCGTACCCTGCGGGCCTTCCGGCCTTGTACCACTTGAGCAGCGTGTCGATCATGTGCTCCATCTTCCGCGCATCGGCCCAGGTGGCGCGGAACACCAGCCGGCCATCTGCGTCAACGAGGTAGGCGCCATTGGGCGCGCGGCCGTAAGCGGTGTACACCTCCTCGTTCAGCCCATCGATGAGCACCGGCAGCGTGCCGAGCTGCGCGAACTCCTTGGCGTAGGCGATCTTCTCCGTCTCACTCTTGGGCATGGGGTATTGCTTGAACTTTTTTCCATCGCCGGGGTGCAACTCGCGGCCGTAGATCACCAAGAGCTGCACGTCGGCCTCCTTCTCGTACTTCCTGGCCAGGCGGCTCCAGCGCTCCATCTGCGCGCGCGCGGGCGGATTGCTGATGCTGCCGAACATGAAGGCGCGGATCTTCCCTGGATTGGCGGAGAGGCGGTAGCGGCCCTCCTGCTGCGCGATCGGCAGGTCGAAGTCGTGGGTGCGCGCATCCATGCCGTGGCCCTCGCTGTATGCGCGCAGCTCGCGGATGGTCTGGCGCATCAGCTTGTCGAAGTTCATGCGCCAGATGCGCACCTGCTTGCGCATGGCCTTGATCTCCTGCTCGCTGTACGCGTTCAGGTAGTAGTCCAGGTCGTCGTGGAAGGTGAGCGCGCTGTCGGTGGCGTACCAGCGCGGGTCCCAGTTGTTCAGCTGCGCGGCGCAGCCCAAGGGGAGCAGGAGAAAGAAGAGTAGTGCGCGCATGGCGTGCGCAAGGTAGTCGCGGCCCGTGGGCCCTCAGCCCACGAAAACGATCTCCATGCGCTCATCGGGCAGCAGCCGCAGCTCGCGCAAGCGCAGCTCCACGCTCCACGAGGTCACGGGCGCGCCCTCGCGCAGCTCCACGGGCTTGTAGGGCCAGTTGCGGATCTTCTGGAAGACCGGATCGGGCCAGGTGCTGTTGTAGAGCAGGGCGAAGCGCATGGTCTGGTGATCCACCACCAGCTTGCGGCCATCGAGCCCGTTCGCGATGGTGGTCACCACCAACGCCGCGCGATAGAGCCGCTGCTGCCAGCCGGGCTGCACCGTGTGGAAGAGCGCTTGCCGGAATTCCAGCCGCGGCATGGTGCTTCCCGCGAATTGCGCGGTGGGCTGATCGCGCGTGAGGCGGATGTGCTGCAGAGCCATTTGTGATGGTTGCGGGTTGGAGGTTGAGTTCGGTTGAGGGTTGTGAGGCGGTGCATCCAACCCTCAACCGGCATCGGTTTCAACCACCAACCCCCAACCTCAGAATTGAAGTCGCAATTGCACCTTCACATCGCTGCGCACATGGCCGCTCACTTCCTGCAGACCGCTGCTGATGGCCGTCTGGTCGCGGTAGATCCACGCGCCGTAGCGCACCCAGAGGTCCACGCGGCGCAGCGGTGCGAAGCGCGCCATGCCGTACCATCGGATGCCGCGCCCATAGTAGGCCGGTATGCTGAACACGCCGATCAGGTCGTTCTCGTAGGCGTACACGCGGGCATCATAGCCCTCCGATTCGAAGAGCGCGAAGCGGGCAGTGAGTTCCACCGGGCTGCGCAAGGGGCGATGGACGATGTCCTGATAAAGAAGGAAGCCGTGCTGCAGCGGCGATGCCCCACGCTGGTAGTCCACTGTCTCCACGCGGGTGCGCAAGGTGACGCTCTTGCTCACCTTGGCGCTCACGTTCACGCGGTAATTGGTCTGCTCCACGCGCACCAGCGGGTCGATGCCGCGCGTATCGGCGGCGGTGTTCTTGCCGCGCACCTGCTGCCTCACGCGGCCGTAGATCTCCACGGTCCTGCTGGGCCGCCAGTTCACCTGTGCCAGCCAATCGTTGCCTCCGCTGGGCCCATCGGTGAGGTAACGCAGCCACGGGAAGCGGAACTGGTCGAAATAGGCGTTCACCTGCCAGCGGCGATTCGGCCTCACCTCGATGCCGGTGTAGAGCCCGCGCTCGTTCCACGGGTTGGTGCCCTCGGCGAAGGCCACGCTGTAGAGCCCGTGGTAGTCGCGGCCGTAATCGCGGTAGAGCAGGCTCATGCTCACGCGCCGGTCAAGCGCGGCCAGCAGGCCCGAGTTCATGGCCAAGCCGCCATTCGCGCTGCGCGCCGCCTCGCCGAACCAGGTGACGTTGCGCCAGATCACGTTCCAGTCTGCGCCCAGGGTGGCGTTGCCGCTGCCGTGGAAATCGAATTGGTTGTATGGCTTCACCTCGCGCGTGAGCGTGGCATCGTACTCCACGCGCGCGGCCGTGGCGCCGATGCTCCAGGCACGCTCCTTCCACCGCAGGTGCCCGCCCATGACCTGCTCGCCGATCCCGTCCTTCTTCTTCAGTTCGCTCGTGGTGCGGTGGAAGCCGTCCTCGATGAAGCTGCTGAAGGCCACGTCCTGGATGTTGGTGTCCACGGAATCGTTGGCGGTGGCCACGGTGCTCACGTTGGCATCGAGGCGTTTGTTGCTGAAGAATCCGGTGAGTTCGAGCTTACGGGTCACGGCGAAGGTGGCCGCCGCTCCGCGCATGAAGAGGTTCTCATTGACGCTGGTGTAGGGCGCCAGTCCCGTGGCATTGCGCTTCACGTTGAGGGTGAAGCTGCTCTTGGCCGCGAAGGCCAGGCCGTTCCAGAAGGTGAGCCCCTGGCCGAACTGCGCGCTGTAATCGCCGATGGCCACGGCCTTCAGGCGTCCGAGGTCGCGCACGAAGAGATGCGCGCTGAGGAAGTCGAAGCTCTTCTGCGATCCCTGGAAGAACTCCTCGCCTTCATCCTTCTCCGCCGTGAATCCGAGGCTGATGTTCTGCCGGTAGCGGAAGCGGTAACGCGTGTACGCACGGAAGGGACTGCCGAGATAGATCTTGTTGTTGGCACGGAGCGAGTCGCGCACCTGGTCGTTGGCGAAGTCGGGCAGCGGATCACCGTCGGGATCGGAGTATTCCGCGCCGAACGCGTTGTCGCGGTCCATGAAGCCCTTGCGCTCCTCGATGTTCATGGTGCTGCGCAGCGTGAGCTCATGGCCGGCCTGCTTCATGATCTCCTTGAACGAGGCGCGCGCACCCTGTTGGCTCTCGCGCACCGCGACGAAAGGCCGGATCAGGTTGATGGTGGCCGCGTCCCAGCCGTTGATCGTTTGCAGTTCATAGAGGCTGAGCAATCGCCCGTTGCGGCGGATATGATCGAGGAGCGCGCTCACCTGCACGTCATTGAGCAGCATCAGCGCGCTCAGGTCCTGGGCATCGGCGCGGTTCAGGTCCAGCGGGTCGTTGTAGCGGTCCACCAGCAATTGGAAGAGGTTGGTGAGGTCCACATCGTTGTCGCCGCCGATCTGCTCCACGGCCGCCTCGATGCGCTGCTCGATCAGGTCGCGCGGCACGCCGTCAACCTGCGCGTGCACGCTCGCATGGAGCGCGGCGATGCTGATCGCTATGGCGAGGCGCCTCACTTGAACCGGTAATTCAGGTTGATCATGGGCGTTGCGCCGAGCTGCGAGCGCAGCACCACGGCCATGTCGATCTCCAGTTTGCTCGCGCGCACGCCCACGCCGAAGTGCCCTTGCACCGGACCGCTGCTGATGCCCGTGCGCAGGTAAAGCGCCTTGCTGGGCATGTACTCCACGCCGAAGCGGAAGCGTTCAGGCCGGTCGATGTCCTTCTCCGCTTCGCCGGTGAGGGTGAGCTTAGTGCTCACCATCCAGCCGAGGCCCGCGCGCAGCAGGGTGGGCACACGTTCATCGAGCACCACGTTGCCCTCGGTCACCGCGCCGAGCTTGGCGCGCGTGGGGTTGAAGAGGTGCGCGCCCAGCCAGAACTGCTCGCTGATGCGCGCCTGCACGCCCAACTCGGCCACGAACGCGGCGGTGCTCCCATAATTGCCGCCCAAGCTCACGCCGAGGTAGTCCATCTGCACGGCGGCACGCAGCCCTTCGCCGAAGCGCATGGCGTAGGCCAGGCTGGCGCGCGTCTCGTTGTAGAGCGAATAGCCGAAGCGATCGGCGCCGATGCCGAAGCAGCCTTTGCCGACAGGGACCGCCACGGCCAGGCCCTGCTGCGCCAGGTCCTCGCTGAGGAAGTGCCGTTGATAAAGAACGCCAGCGGCGGGAGCTTTCAAGCCGGCGATGCCGGCGGGATTCATGCGCACGCTCCAGGGGTCAGCGAGCGTGAGGCCCGTGCCACCCATGCCCGCGAAGCGCGCGCCCATCGTGAGCGGGTCGCCGCCAGCGGAACAAGTGGCGGCGAACAACAGCAAGCCGGCAGCGAGTGCGCGCATGGCGCCGAATGTAACGGCGACGAGCGTATCGGGCGCGCGCATCGGCGTCGGGGCAGCTTCATGGAGCGTGCACCGTCTTGGTGAAGCGGCGATGTCCGGCAAACAAGGATCTTCGCCCGCGACCGACACACCATGCCAGTATCACTCGTAACCGGCGGCGCAGGCTTCATGGGCGCGCACGTCGTGAAGGAATTGCTCAGCATGGGCCACGATGTGGTGGCCCTCGACGACCTCAGCGGCGGCTTCGCCGATCAAGTGGATGCGCGCGCCACATTCGTGAAAGGGAGCATCACCGACCATGAGCTGGTGGAGCGCCTCTTCGCCGAGCACCGCTTCGATCATGTGTACCACTTGGCCGCGTATGCTGCTGAAGGGCTCAGCCACTTCATCCGCCGTTTCAACTACACGAACAACCTCATCGGCAGCGTCAACCTGATCAATGCCAGCGTGCGGCACGGAGTGAAGTGCTTCGTCTTCACCAGCAGCATCGCGGTGTACGGCGCGCTTCCTCCGCCCATGCGCGAGGACATGGTGCCCAAGCCCGAGGACCCGTACGGCGTGGCCAAGCTGGCCGTGGAGATGGATCTCTCTGCTGCTCGCCACATGTTCGGCCTCGAGTACGTGGTGTTCCGCCCGCACAACGTGTACGGCGAGTACCAGAACCTTGGTGATCGCTACCGCAACGTGGTGGGCATCTTCATGAACCAGCTCATGCAAGGCCAGCCCATGACGGTCTTCGGCGATGGCGAGCAGAAACGCGCCTTCACCTACATCGGAGACATCGCGCCCATCATCGCCGCGTCAGCGACCACGCCGTCGGCGTTCGGCGAGACGTTCAACGTGGGCGCCGATGCGCCGTACACCGTGAACGAGCTCGCCCGCCTGGTGCAGGACGCCATGGGCATCAAGGGCGGCGTGAAGCACCTCGAAGCGCGCAACGAAGTGGTCTTCGCCTTCAGCGACCACAGCAAGGGGGAGCGCGTCTTCGGCAGGCGGCGCGAGACCACCCTCGCCGAGGGGCTGGCTCGCATGGCGCCATGGGCGAAAGCGACAGGCGCGCGCGCCAGCGGCCGCTTCAGCAACATCGAGATCGAACAGAAGCTGCCTCCGAGCTGGAGGGAGGGGTGAGCTGAGTTCGTTGGTCGCAGAGCTGCATCAATGCCGCAGCAAGGCTTCCTCATCCCCGCGCCGCCAGCTTCCCACCGATCCACGCCATGGGCAGGTAGGCCACGGTAAGGTCCAGTGCATCGAACCAGAGCGGCGCATCGATCATGAAGACCGCAGCGATGCCGCCAAGCAGGTGCAGCCCGCCCACGATCAAGGCCATGGTCACTTTGTGCGTCGCGGCAATGAGCGCGGCGATGGCACCACCGACGAGCGAGGGCACGGCATGAGCGATGAAGGGTGAGAGGTAATGCTTCGCCTGCAACAGGTGGTAGGTCGTGAAGTCTTTCGGGTCGAAGCCCTCAGGCGTGCCGATCAGCTTCATCATGAGGCCGAGCAGCAGGCCATTGAGGAAGATGCAGATGGTGGCGCCGACCAGTACGCCGAGGATGGTGCGGAGGATGGGAGGCAAGGCGGGAGCTTTTGGCCAAGTTACATATTACCAGGTGCCGGCGTAGTCCAATGGTACCTTGCTGATCGACTTCAGGTAGCCGTACCGCAGGCTGATGAGTTGACGGAGGTGGTGCAGGTCGTGCGCCACCCAGTTGGTGAGGAGCAATCCGCAGTTCACCGGGCCCACCTTCGGATGCATGTACGCATTGCTCCAAGGCGCGCCCTCCAAGCCCTGAAGCCATTCCAGCGAGCGCCGGCGTTCTTCGAGGAAGGCCAGTAGCACGGCGTCGAAATCCTGCTCCATGTACTTGCGCTCAGCGACCCACGCCGCCGGATCGATCTGCGGCCAGGGCTTGTCCGGCGCTTCCAGGGTGGAGCGCAGGCGGGCCCGGAAATCCTCGCGCTCCTCATCGTGCAGGTGGCAGATCACCTCCAAGGCGCACCACTTGGCGGCCTCGGGCTTCCACCTCGCCTCATCGAAGGGCAACCCATGCAGCAACGAACGGAGCACCAGCGCGTGCCTTTGCAATTGCTCCACGAGGATGTTGCGTTCCATGCAGCGAAGGTCAGTTTCCGCCCCCACAATGCACGTGCTTTGTGCTGTTCGGTTCCGTTTCGATGGACTGGAACGACAAAGGGACCGCTCGCGCGATCCCTTCCGGAGCCTCCTGTCAGATTTGAACTGACGACCTGCTCATTACGAATGAGCTGCTCTACCGCTGAGCTAAGGAGGCTGATGAGGGCGGCAAATGTAGAAGCCTGCCTCGATCAGCGCTTGGTGAAGCGCGTGCTTCCCACGCCGTCGGCGCGGAGCGTGTAGATTCCGACGGGCAGATGACTGATTCCGATCATCCCGAAGCCATTGCCATTCGCGGTCTCCTGCATCACCGCACGGCCGGTGGCATCGACGATGGTGAATGAAGCGGCAGCTGGCAGGGCGATGTAGAGCTCATCCGTGGCGGGGTTCGGGTAAGCGGTGATCCGGGATGGCCGAGGCGAGGGTATGGCAGTGCTCAGGCGCACGTCCAGCGCCAGATTGCCGGAGCTGACGGCCGCGGGCACCGTGCTGATCACCTGGCCATCGAGGCCGAGCACATGGAAATCGCCCGTGCTGAAGAAATCGGTGGTGGTGGCGTAGATCACGCCGTTGATTGGATCCTCGATGAGGCCATAGGCCGCAGGGCTGCCGCTCAGCGTATCGCTCACAGCCGCGCTCGATAGGTCGAATCGCGCAAGCTCGTTCTGCGCGTACTCCAGGAAGTACACCTTGTCCTCGGCCTCCACCAGCGCCGATGCCGCGCAGCCGGAGTTCTGCGCCACCACGGTGGTGTACTGCAGGAGCGGAGTGGCGTCGATGCCGATGCGGCTGATCGAGCTGCGGGAGAAATCGTTGTTGCAGAAGGCCATTACATCGCCGTCCTTCACGAAGAGCTTCTCCGGGTTCAGCCCGTCGGGTCCTAGGTCCACCTCGTTGCCGTATTCCTGCGCGATCAAGTCCACTTCGCCCACTTTGCCAGCGAGGCTGCTCCAGTCGAAGGCGTTGCTCACCGCGAGGTAGGCCTTGTCGCCAACAACGATCACATCCTCGGCGCTCATCGTCAGGCCGTCTGCTGGATCGATGGTCCACAAGAGGTCGAGCGTGTTCTTGTCGCGCGCCTCGAAGTAGTGCGGGAGGCCGCCGAGCTCGCCGCGCGTGATCAACAGCGCATCGCCCCAGATGGCCAGCTTGCGCACGCCGGCAACCTGCGCTTGGCCGGTCTGCTGGTAGGTATCGGCGTCGAAACGGATCACGCGGTCATCGGCCGCCACGAACACGGTGCCTTCATCCACCAGCACATCGCTGCCGAAGCGCGGGCCGGCAATGGTGGCAATAGTGGAATAGGCGCCACTCACCGGGTCATAGCTGCCAAGCGTCACCGGCACCAGCTGGCCGCCGCCATTGAAGTAGTCGTAGTAGCCTTCGCTGAGCACGAAGACTTGCTGCACCTGCAACTGGGCGTGCAGGAATAGCGCTGAGGCCAGCGCCAGGCTTGAGAGGAACGATCGGTACATGAGAGAGGGGGTTTGTTTGCCGCGTTCACCGCGCGGCGTTATGCGTGTGAAACCTCGGGAACCGGGTGGACGCCTACCGCAAGCGCCCTGGCCATGCTCCCGTGGCCGGTTGATTCGTGCATCGCGGCAGGTCTTCTGGCTCACCATCATCACCCTGGGCGCCTTCCCCTTGCGAGTGGCATGGCCCAAGGCCTCAACGGTTCACAGCTGCGGGAACAGCTCCCGGTTCGCACGGGATTCCCTCTTAGCCGCCGTCGTTTCATCGAAGGCCGGTCTTGCCCTCGACTCCACCACGAGCGGACCGCGATGCGGGGGCGAATGTATCAGTCACCGCCCACGCGCGCGCAGAGCGAGAGTTGGATCAGCACGCCCCCGGTGGAGAGCTTCGCCTCGAAATCGTCCAGGTCCACGCTGCTGCCGTTCACCTCTGCAGCGCGCAGCGGCATGCTGGTGCCCACGTAGCGCGTCATGAAGCGCATGCCGAAGTGCCGGCCGAAGCCCACGGCCAGGCCGAGGCCAAGGCCCCAATGAAGCCCGAGGTAACGCGCATCGCTGTCGTTCACCTTGCCATCCTCATCGCGCACGATGTGCAGCGCTGCCGCCCCCAATTGCAGTGCGGTGAGCAAGGCGAATCGGTCTTTATTGAGCAGGTAGAATTTGGGTTGGATCCCCGCGAGCACGATGCTGTTGCTCTCGGTGGCGCTGCTGTCCAAGTAGGACCCTGGCTCGAGGTAGAGGCCCTAGCTCATGAACTTGGCCAGGCCGAAATCCAGTTCAATCGGCAGGGTGAGGCTCACCGCACCGTCTCTGGTGGTGGTATCCACATTGATCGTCTGCCCGAAGAAGGTGTAGCTCCGCTTCTGGTAATAGGTGGTGGCGTGGAAGCCCGCAGCTCCGCCAAGTGATGCGTGGAAGCGGCCGGCATCGTTGAATTGGGCCGAAGCGGCTGTGGAGGCCAGAACGGCTGCGAGGAACAGGAGCTTTCGCATGGGGTTGTAGTGTTGGGGTAAAGATGGCGGCCGGAACGGACGGGATTCCGACCCTGAGCCACGAACTGTTCACCACTTGTTTACAAAAGACGTTCGCGACTTTACTTTCGGCCCTCCCCGAGCGAAGCACCCTGCAAGGAATTCCCTGGGACCAGCCCCGAACCCGTGAAGAGGACCGAGAACGCAACCCAGCCCAAGGGCGAGGGTACCCCAGCAGAGCAGGCCACCGCCACCGGCTACCAGCGCCACGAGGACCTGGCCTTCTGCCCGCAGAAGGAGCTCAACCTCCCCGCCAGCTACGAGGAGGTGGTGGAGCGATTCAATCGCCTGCAGGGCGGAAGGGCCATGGAGGCGCTGAACTAATCGATCCCGACTCCCGACCATCGAAGGCTCGCTGCGGCGGGCCTTCGGCCTTTACGGTTGACCGATGCCTTGGAATTGTCCGGGAAGAGCCTCTAATTTCAGCCCAAGCCTCGCGCGTCGCCCAGGGCGACCTCCACGGATGGCGGAAGCACCAAACCCCTTAACCCTTCCCCGTCATGAAAGTCTTCGATGCCAAGCATATCAAGAACATCGTCCTCCTGGGATCCCACGGATGCGGCAAGACCACGCTGGCCGAAACCATGCTCTTCGAAGCGGGTCTGATTCAACGCCGCGGCCGAGTCGAGGACAAGAACACCGTAAGTGATTACCACGAGCTGGAGCACGAGCGCGGCAGCAGCGTCTATAGCACCGCCCTGCACACCGAGTGGCGCAACTACAAGATCAACATCATCGACACGCCGGGCCTCGACGACCTGGTGGGCGAGACGATCCCCGCTTTGCGCGTGGCCGACACCTGCGTGCTGCTGCTGAACGCGCACCATGGCGTGGAAGTGGGCACCGACCTGGTGTGGGAGCACATGCAACGCTACGATCGCCCGGTGATCATCGGCGTGAACCAGTTGGATCACCCGAACGCTGATTTCGATCAGACCGTGGCGCAGGCGAAGGAGCACTTCGGCAGCGCGGTCACCGTGATGCAGTACCCGGTGGAGCAAGGCGATGGCTTCCACCGCATCATCGACCTGCTGAAGATGACCATGTACGTTTTCAAGGACGGCGGAGGCAAGCCCGATAAGCAGCCCATCCCTGAGAGTGAGATGGAGCGTGCCACGGCGCTGCATAAGGAACTGGTGGAGAAGGCCGCCGAGAACGATGAGACCCTCATGGAGCACTACTTCGAGAAAGGAGAGCTCGATGAGGATGAGATGCGCATCGGCCTGAAGCAGGGCATGATGAAACGCACCTGCTTCCCGGTCTTCTGCCTGAGCGCACTGCGCGACATGGGCAGCGGCCGCTTGATGGGCTTCATTGACAATGTGGCGCCCGCAGCGCTGGAGATGCCCGCCGAGGAACTCGTGGGCGGCGGCAAGCTGGAATGCGCATCCGAAGGACCCGCTGTGCTCTTCACCTTCAAGACCATGATCGAGCCGAAGGCCGGCCACATCACGCTCTTCAAGGTCATGAGCGGCGAGGTGAGGGAGGGCGCCGAATTGGTGAATGACAACACCGGCAGCACCGAGCGCATCGGCCAGCTCTTCATCGTGGACGGCAAGGAGCGCAAGCAAGTGGAGCGTCTGGTGGCCGGCGACATCGGCGGCACCATGAAGCTCAAGGACACCTCCACCGCGCACACGCTGCACGCGCCGGGCAAGAGCATCAAATTGCAACCGATCGCCTTCCCCGAGCCGCGCCTGCGCCAGGTGATAAAATCCACCGATCAGAAGCTCGAAGAGAAGCTGCACGCGGCGCTGGTCGAGATCCAGAAGGAGGACCCGACCATCGTGCTCACGTACAGCCGCGAGACCGCGCAGCAGCTCGTGGGCGCGCAAGGCGAACTGCACCTCAACCTGCTGAAGTGGAAGCTCAACCACCATTACAAGGTGGACTGCGCGTACAGCAGTCCGCGCATCCCGTACCGCGAGACCATCCGCAAGCCCGCCGAGGCCAGCTATCGCCACAAGAAGCAGACGGGCGGCAGCGGCCAGTTCGGCGAGGTGCACCTGAAGATCGAGCCGTGGTACGAAGGCATGCCAGAGCCGCACGGCCACAGCGTGCGCGGCAAGGAAGAGCACGAGCTGCCCACTGGCGGCAAATTGGTCTTCTACAACTGCATCGTGGGCGGCGTCATCGACAACAAATTCATGCCCAGCATCCTCAAGGGCGTGATGGAGAAGATGGAGCGCGGCCCTTTGACCGGATCACCCGCGCGCGATATCCGCGTGGTGGTGCATGACGGCAAGATGCACCCGGTGGACAGCAACGACATCAGCTTCAAGATCGCGGGCCTGCAAGCCTTCCGCGATGCCTTCACCAACGCCGATCCGCAGCTGATGGAGCCGATCCAGGAGCTGGAGGTGCGCGTGCCCGCCGACCTCATGGGCGATGTGATGACCGACCTGCAAGGGCGCCGCAGCATCGTGATGGGCGTGGATAGCAGCGGCCGCTACCAGATCATCAAGACCCACACGCCACTCGCCGAGCTGGACCGTTACAGCACCACCCTACGCAGCCTCACGCAAGGCCGAGGCACGTACAGCGAGAAGTTCCACGCGTACCAGCAAGTGCCCGCCGAATTACAGCACAAGCTGGTTAGCGGCCACAAGGAAGAAGAGGTGGCGGCCTAAGAACAGTGCAGTCCCACGAGCGCGCCCTGCGGGATACCGTGGGGCGCGCTGGTTCTTGCATCTCGAAGGAGCGCACGGCGACACCGTCGGCGCGCCTGAGCGCACGCGTCGGTCCGCGCCCACCGGATGACCCGCTCAGCTCGACACTCAAGAGCGGCGGCATCGACCGCCTGTCCAAGGATGAAGTACTATTCCGCTGGAGCTGCCGCGTCTGCCATTTGGGCGCCGCTAACCGCGATCTGCGCTTCGCCTTCGCAGTAGATGGTCATGCGATGGAATGCCCTGAGAACCTGTTCGCATTTATCCGCCGAAGGCGGATTCCCCGCGTATATCCTGCTGAACTGGACCTCAACTCTGCGTGCCTCCGCGCTTATGCGCCTCTGTGGTGAAGGTCTCTGCAAACAGTTCCTGTGAATCACGATCCGCTTGATTCCGTCCCCCATGACTTCGACCTCGAAGGAGTCGCAGACATCCGCCATGTGCTCTACGCGCGGTCTTGCCTCCGAGAGATCGCAACCGGAGTTCCATACGGGGTGCTCTGGCATTCGATGTCCAGCAATCGTCAGCCCCCGCCCCTCACCGCGCGCGGTACTTCGCCCAGTTGATCAGCAGCACGCCCGTGAGGATCACCGCCAGTCCGGCGACCTCGCTCCATCCCAGCGCCTCATTGCCGAGCCACACGCCGAGGAGCACGGCCACCACCGGATTCACGTACGCATAGGTGCTCACTTGCGTAGCGGGCCGCACGCTCAGCAGCCACACGTAGGCGCTGAAGCCGATCACGCTGCCGAAGACGATGAGGTAGGCCTCGGCGATCCACGCATTGCCTGGCACCGTGGCAAAGGAGAAGCCCTCCCACTCGCCGCGCATGCCGCTCACCACCAAGAAGCAGGTAGCGCCCGTGAGCATCTGCCACGCGCTGTTCGCCGTGTTCGAGAGCTTCACGGGGTTGTACTTGCTCCACACCGATCCGCTTGGCCAGGCGAGGATGCCCACCGCGAGCACCGCGATCGCCGTGGCCTCGGCCTCGAAACCTCGATCCGTCAGTTGCACGCTCAACCGCTCGCGGAAGAGCAGCCACACGCCTGTGATACCCGCTGCGATCCCGATCATGGTGGTAGGGCTTCGGAAGTTCACGCCCCACTGCGGCCGGTCAACCAAGGTGAAGGTGAGCGGCGCCACGGCGATGGCGATGGCGGCCACGCTGCTGGGCACTGTTTGCTGCGCCCACACCACCGCGCCGTTGCCCACGAAGAGCAGCAGGAAGCCCACGAGGAGCACTTTCCAAAGTCCGCTCTCCGGCACAATGCTGAATCCCTGTGCCCGGGCCATCACGAACATGATCACGCTGGCCGCCGCGAAGCGCAGGCCGCCGAGCATGAAGGGCGGGAAACCCGTGAGCGCCTCCTTGATGCCGTAGTACGTGCTGCCCCAGATGATGTAAAGGGCTGCGAAAGCAAGGATGACCTTGAGGCGGGAGGGTGCGGCGGGCACGGGCATCCGCCTCGGCAACCAACGCTCCAGCGAACGGGCGCGAAGATGCTGCATGAAGCTGCACCGCGCATCACTTCACCTTCACCCCATGCCACTACCTTCGCCACGACCCGTTATCAGCCATGTCCCGCACCAAGTCCGCACCCGAAGCCGAGATCAGCCGGAGCGAGCTGAAAGAAGAAGTCCTGCGCGACTACGCGCTCTGCGTGCTCAGCCGCGAGGCCTCGCTCATCGGCCGCAAGGAAGTGCTGGGCGGCAAAGCCAAGTTCGGCATCTTCGGCGATGGCAAGGAACTGGCGCAGGTGTGCATGGCCAAGCAGTTCCGCGATGGCGATTGGCGCAGCGGCTACTACCGCGACATGACCTTCATGTTCGCCATTGGCCAGCTCACCGTGCAGCAATGGTTCGCGCAGCTCTATGCCCACGCCGATGTGAATGCCGACCCCAGCAGCGCCGGACGCAGCATGAACGGCCATTTCGCCACGCGCAGCCTCGACGATAACGGTGAGTGGAAGGACCTGATGGCGCAGCCGAACTCATCGCCCGATATCTCCCCCACCGGCGGACAGATGCCGCGCCTGCTCGGCCTCGCGCAAGCCAGCAAGGTGTTCCGCAACAACGAAGCACTGCACAGCTGCACGCACCTCACCGACCGCGGCAACGAGGTCGCCTTCGGCACCATCGGCGATGCGAGCACCAGCGAAGGCCACTTCTGGGAGACCATGAATGCCGCCGGCGTGCTGCAAGTGCCCTTGGCCATGAACGTGTGGGACGATGGCTGGGGCATATCCGTGAGCAAGGCCTATCAAACCACGAAGGGTAGCATCAGCACCTTGATGCAAGGCTTCCAGCGCGAGCCTGGCACCAATGGCATCGAGATCTTCAAGACGAAAGGCTGGGACTACGTCTCGCTGAACCGCACCTACGAAACGGCCATCACGCTTTGCCGCGCGGAGCAAGTGCCCGTGCTCATTCATGTGGAAGAGGTGACGCAGCCGCAAGGCCACAGCACCAGCGGCAGCCACGAGCGCTACAAGAGCACCGTGAGCGATTGGATCCGCGACAAGGACGGCAAACGACTGGAAGAGATCCCCCTGCTCGACTGGTACAAGGTGTACGACTGCAATGTGAAGTTCCGCGAGTGGATCCTGAACGCGCGTCCGGGTGGCGAGCTGATCGCCAGCGTGGAAGAGCTGGACGAAATCGAAGCCAAGGCCAAGGCCGATGCGCGCGCGGCGCAAAAGGCCGCGTGGAAGGCGTTCCAGGACGAGATCAAGGCGGAGCGTGATGAGGTTGTGGGGTTGATTGAAGGGTTGGGGGTTGAAGGTTGCAACGCCATCGCCGCTGAATTGAAGGCTGAGCTATCGCCGGGTCGGAAGGAAGTGCTGAGCGCTGCCCGGCGCGCGCTTGTCATTCCGGCCTCCGAGCTGGAATCGCGACAAGCCTTGCAGCAGTGGGTGCGCAATGCCCAAGCCGCCAACGCCGACCGCTACGGCTCGCACCTCTATAGCCAGAGCGCCAAGAGCTGCCTCAAAGTGCCCGAGGTCCCAGTGGAGTACGCCACCGATGAAATGGTCGATGGCCGCATCATCATCCGCGACAACTTCAAGGCCCTGTTCGAGCGCGAGCCGCTGCTGCTCACCTTCGGCGAGGACACCGGCAAGATCGGCGACGTGAACCAGGGCATGGAAGGCATGCAGGGCTGGTTCGGTGAACTGCGCGTGAGCGATACCGGCATCCGCGAGGCCACCATCCTCGGCCAGGGCATCGGCATGGCGCTGCGCGGACTGCGCCCCGTGGCCGAGATCCAATACCTCGATTACCTGCTCTATTGCCTGCAAGGCATGAGCGACGACCTCGCCACCGTGCTCTGGCGCACCAAGGGCGGACAGAAATGCCCGCTCATCGTGCGCACGCGCGGCCACCGGCTCGAAGGCGTTTGGCACAGCGGCAGCCCCATGGGCATGATCATCAACAGCCTGCGCGGCGTGGTGGTGTGCGTGCCGCGCAACATGCAGCAGGCCGCTGGCATGTACAACACCTTGCTACAGAGCGACGACCCCGCGCTGGTGATCGAATGCCTCAACGGCTATCGCAGCAAGGAGCGCCTGCCCAGCAACCTCGGCGCATTCACCGTGCCCATCGGCGTGCCCGAGGTGGTGCGCGCGGGCACGGACCTCACGCTGGTGAGCTACGGCAGCACCTTCAATCTATGCGCGCGTGCATGCGACGAGCTTGCTGCATTGGGCATCAGCGTGGAGCTCATCGACGAGCGCACCCTCCTCCCCTTCGACCTCGGCCACACGATGGTGGAGAGCCTGAAGAAGACCAACCGCCTGCTGGTGGTGGACGAGGACGTGCCCGGCGGCGCGAGCGCGTACATCCTGCAACAGACCCTCGAAGTGCAGGGCGGCTACCAATACCTGGATGCCACGCCCAGCACCCTCACCGCGAAAGCGCACCGCCCGGCTTACGGTAGTGATGGCGATTACTTCAGCAAGCCGAGCGTGGAGGATGTGGTGGAGAAGGTGCTTGCAATGGTCAAGGAGTAAGCGTCCACACTATGAGCCCGCGCGCCATCCAGGATATTGAGGGCTTTCGCTTCTACTTCTTCAGCCGCGAGAACAACGAACCAGCGCACATCCACGTCGAGAAAGGGAACGGTTCAGAAAAATGGTGGCTGGAGCCAGAACCCAAGCGCGTATATTCGGTGGGTTTCAAGCCTCGTGAGCAACGTCGGATTGAACAACTCATCAATGAACACAAAGTCGCGCTCGTCAAAGCGTGGAAACGCCACTTCAGCTAAGGGCCAGGGCCTTGACGCCATCGAAGCGATGATCCTTAAGGAGGGATTGCGTATCGTCGATGTGCTGCCCTACAAGGAACTGGACCTGCTGGCCATTGTGCTGAACAACGGCGATGTGCTCCAAGCGCGCATCTCCAACTATGAACGCTTGAAGAAGGCGCGTGAAGCTCAACTGAAGCAGTGGCGCTTGATTGGAGGCGGCATCGGCATCCATTGGGAAGCACTGGACGAGGACCTGTCCTTGCG
This sequence comes from uncultured Chryseobacterium sp., assembly GCA_964517255.1. GTDB lineage: Bacteria > Bacteroidota > Bacteroidia > Flavobacteriales_F > PHOS-HE28 > PHOS-HE28. The sequence continues at coordinate 3,668 of CAZFBP010000014.1, read as the reverse complement.
GGGCTTCATCCGTGATTCCGACGGACCAAGCACCATTCGCCGAACCACGCGGATGCGCACCGTGGCATGAACAACAGCAAGCCCAGCGTGGAGGATCCTGCTATGGCGGGACAGGTTGTGGTGGAGAAGGTGGTGGGGATGGTGAGGGAGTGAGCGAACTCACGGATTGCAGACCCGCGGGAGCAGGGGTGCCGCAGGGTCCGTCCGCCACGTGCGTGGCCAACGTTCGGCGAGACCGCTTCGGGGGCCGCATGTTGGTTACATTCGCTGAAGACCCTACTGGGATGAAGGAGCCCTTCTTTCGACTACATTCGAAGTGACTTTCGGGATAGGTGAATGGGAAATGCTGTGAGCGCGAATCTACCGAAGGCCCCCATGCAAGAACCGCCAAACCCATGCTCAACATGACCATCTCACGCAGCCCTATCGTCTTGTTACTGGTGTTCGCTTGGCCTTTTTCACTCGTGGCCCAGTGCGACCTCTCCAAGTGTCCTTGCCTGAAACGGGGTTTCCGCAGCGGGTCGATTTACCTGGCTTGGTCCTCTCGCGTGGATCTAACGCCTTCCTGTGGCAGCGTTGAAGGAGGCACTGTTGTCCAGGCCACATTGAGCCTTGTTCCAGAAGTCACGGGAAAGATGCCCTTTTACCCGGGGCCTGACCCCCGCATTCTCCAGGCAGAGATCCATGCCATAGACGAGATCTTTGTGGATGACATTAGGATATCGGAATTTGTGGTGACCAGCGAACTGCCTTCGAGTTCGGCGAGTACGACTTTCACAATGCCCCCGTCCGATGCTCCAGGAGAGGCTAATGTTGTGATATTCTATGACGGGGGATACACGTGCCTAACATGGTTGGGTCGTGAAAAGGATTTTATTCTACCAAATGCGGCGGCAGGCGTGTTTGAGTACATCGAAGTCAGCTACCCTGTAGTTACCGATGCATGCCCTGGTTACCTGGATCCCACAGGAAGATGCAACTGTCTCCCTTACTCCAGCACACCAGCTGACCGAAATGTGGATCCCCCGTGTTGCTCGGATGGCATGAACACATTGACCATCATCGGGAGTGGATTCCATCGGGATAGCAATGGCGATATTCCCATGGTCTGGATAGACGGAATCGAAAGGTCGAGCCCGAACGTCGTGTGGGTGAGTGAGAGTGAATTGCGCGTTGTCCTACCTGAGAAGACGTTCACCGATGCAGGCTACGTTGAGGTCATGGTCCGGAACCCACCGTTCACATGCGGGAACATCGATTGCGCCACTGATGAATGCGGTGTCTTCTACATACCGCAAGGGGGCTGCACCACGGGGCCATCGGATGGCCCGGAATACCAGACCGGGTTCGTTGGGCGTGGCCCGCATTATGTGGACACGGGCAACGTGATCGACGACCCATCCGGACACAAGGATGTGGTTGTGGCCTCGGTCACCGACGATGGCGGTATGCTCACGATCCTGGAGGGGAACGGGGATGGAAGTGTGACGAGCGCGTACGGCATGGATGCCGAGAAGGCGAGCGAACGGCAATGGAAGCTCTACGGAGTTCCTACAGCGATCGATGTCGGAGATCTGAACGGTGATGGCTCAGGGGATGTGGCAGTTACGACATTGGACAGTGATGGCTGGGAAGTGTGGCAGAGTCTGGGCCCGAAATGGACCTCAGGGGACTTCCTCAACTACACCTCCGGAGGGCCTATGGACGGTTCAGATCCGACCGATATAAAAGTTGCGGATGTGTACGGGGAAGACGGAGTTCCGGATCTTCTGATAGCCAGTAGCTGGGATGCGGTCACCCTCGTTTGCGGGCACGTCACTACTGGCGAATGGGGCACCGAACTGATGATCCCGATCCGAGTGGAGGACGAGGCTGGCAGCCCTTGCAGCCCATTGCGCCTGGTGACCGGGGATGTTGATGGTGATGGGATAACGGACTTTGCCGCAATAACGGAGCGCAATTCGGTCGTGCTGTTCAGGGGAACCAATGTCGAACTGAAGGTTCCTACCCGGATCGACGGCATGAACCTGGGCTCGACGCCGGTAGACGTGAAGATGATCCCCCTAATGGAGGACGGCCGCCTTGGTTTGGCCGTGCTGCGGCAAGACCGGAGCATAGACCTGATCGGATATGATCCAGCGACCGGGCTGCTCCAGGAACCCCCTGTGAATATCGCGCTGAGCGAAAGAACAGGTTCCCCGACGGTAATGGCCAAGGGAGACTTCAACGACGGTGCAGAGGGGGATCTGGTGGTCGCTTATGATGACGGCTCGGTCGAAGTCGTCTTCTTGGATCTCACGGCTGGCCCAAGACTATTGGGTACACAAGTGCTGGAACTCCCTGATCAGGCGCCGATCTCCGATCTGGCCGCCGACAAGCTGAACGCGGATCCCACCACACGCGAGGACCTGGTGATCGCTCCAGGTAATGGCATCAGTCAAGTTGTGATCGCGGTCAATAAGGGCTCGGGCTTTGAATGAGGATGGATCGATATGAAAGTGTGGACAAGGCCTTGGTGACCTTCTTCCTTAGACCATTGCAGGTTCTCGGTTTTAGACCTCCGCAAGGTGTCCCCGCCCCCCGCAGCGGTCTGTCGTGGATTTGACGACGACGCTGCGGCTTCCTAGACCGCTGCGTGGGCAGCGTAATGGTTACATTCGCTGAGGACCCTTCGGGGATGAAGACTTTGCTGGGTTGAAAAGCCGATACCTGATGAAAGTTGCTGTCGTTGGTGATTGCCCAATATGTCAACAGGGCTTACTGGTGGTTGCCTTGACCCATGAAGTCAACCCACGATATATTATCGCTTGCTCGGAATGCGAATCGTACTGGTTCAACATTGATAGGATATCCAACCCTGAAGATTCGGAGAACCAAAGGGACATGGACTATTCCTTTGTTACACCGGAGAAACTCGTTGGCCATG
>CAZFBP010000014.1:0-732 GCA_964517255.1 uncultured Chryseobacterium sp. | reverse complement strand
ATGGTTCGCAAGAATCGGGTTTGGCCTTTTATAAGCGCCGTGCTACTTCCACGATTCTTCCAACTGTGCCCGCGCAGGGTCTTCCATCCCAGCATACGTTTAGGTCCAGCATGAGCCGCGGCTTCGTCAAAGAGGATGACCAGGAGGAGGCGCCCTTCGTGCCGCCGCGCGCCTCCCTGCCCGATGATGTGACGAACTACGTGACCCCGCGCGGCATGCGCCTGCTCCTGGAGGAACGCAGCCAACTGGAACAGCAGCGCGCCAATGCCACGGGCAGCGATGACGAGCGGCGCCGCGCCAAGGCGGAGATCGATGGCCGATTGGCCCTGCTCAACGAGCGCATCATGACGGCACGGCCCGTGGAGCCCACCGCCGAGCCGCCGGAGGAAGTGCGCTTCGGCGCACGGGTAACGGTGATGCACCACAGCGGGGCCCAGCAGGGCACGGAGCGCGTCTTCACCATCGTGGGGGTCGATGAGGCATCGGTGGCCGAGCAGCGCTACGCCTTCACGGCGCCCATCGCGCGGGCGCTCATCGGCAAGCGGCGGGGCGAACGCGTGGCAGCGCGCCTCGGCGCCAACGAGCAGGAACTGGAAGTGACGGCGATCGAGTGGCCGGAGGAGTGAGTTCGCGCTGCGCTGGTTCAGACGCGCTCGACCACGCGCATGATGGAAAGAACAGGGCGTCCAACCCCGCAGGATCTTCCATCAGACCACGAGCGCGGGCCATAGG
>CAZFBP010000013.1:0-24834 GCA_964517255.1 uncultured Chryseobacterium sp. | reverse complement strand
GCCTCTACATTCGCCCGGCCCGCATGCGCACCATCCTTCTCTCGCTCCTTCTCGCGCCGCTGATCGCTGTCGCGCAAAGCACGGCGCCGCCATCGCATGTCCGCGATTCAGCACCCTCCATCATCGCCTTCACCAACGCCACGCTGCACACCGATGCGCGCACGGTGATCAAGAAGGCCACGCTTCTGATCCGCGACTTCGAAGTGGTGGCCGCTGGCGAGAAGGTGGGCGTTCCTACGGGCGCCGTTGTGCGCGACCTCAACGGCCTGCACATTTGGCCCGCCCTCATCGAGCCCTACAGCGATCTGGGATTGCCATCGAGCACGCCCGAGGAGCGCAAAGCCGAGAACAAGGCCGCGCGCCATTGGAACGCTGCGCTCCGCGCCGATGCCAGCGCGCATGAACTCTACAAGTCCGATGCGGAGAAGGCATCGAAGCTGCGCGAGCAAGGCTTCGCATTGGCCATCGCCCACCGCATGGACGGCATCGCGCGCGGCACATCGGCAGCCATCGCGCTGAATGATGAACCGCCCGTGAAGAGCGTCGTGCAGCCGGATGCCGCCGCGCACTTCAGTTTCCGCAAGGGCAGCTCGCAAGACAATTATCCCAGCTCGCTCATGGGCAGCATCGCTTTGCTGCGACAAGCCATGCACGATGCGCGCTGGTACGGCTCGATTCCGCAGAGGAAAGAGACCGATGCCGTGCTGCAGGCGCTCGTCGATCAGATGGCCGGTCGCCTGGTGTGCGAAGCCAGCGACCGCAACGATGTGCTGCGCTGGTCGAGGTTGCTGCGCGAGTTCCAGCTCTCGGGCATCGTGAAGGGCGGCGGCGATGAGTACGCGCGCTTGGCGGAGATCAAGTCGGCGGGCATGCCGCTGATCGTGCCCTTCGCGCAGCCCGAAGCCTACGATGTGGAGGACCCCTACGATGCATTGGAGGTGAGCTACGCCCGCCTGAAGCATTGGGAGCTGGCCATGCGCAACGCGTACTTGCTCGATAGCGCGGGCATCGCTTTCGCGCTCAGCACGCACGGCCGCAAGGAGCTGAAGGATGTCTGGAAGGACCTGCGCAAGCTGGTGGCCAGCGGGCTCGACAGCGCCAAGGCGATCGAGAAGGTGACATCGGAGCCCGCTCGTCTCTTCGGCCTGGAGGATCATTATGGGGCGCTGCGGCCCGGCATGCGCGCGAGCTTCATCATCACCTCGCAGCATCTGCTGCACGAAAAGAACGCGGTTCATGAGACGTGGGTGGAAGGCAAGCGATTCGTGATCGACGATCCTGATAGGCTGCGTCTCGCGGGCAGCTACAACCTCAATCTGCCTGAGTCGATCTGGCTGCTGGAGGTGAGCGGCGAGCCCGGCAAGCACGAGGCAACGGTTCGTCGTCCGGAGGAGGCGGACAGCCTGAAGGTGAAGGCGCGCATGGAACTCACGGGCACGGTGGTCAGCCTAAGCTTCGCGCCGAAGGGCAAGGCCGATGAGATCATCCGATTGAACGGCAGCATCCACGGCGGTGGTGGCGTGTGGGATGGCCAAGGGCAGAAGCCGGGCGGCGCGTGGTTCGCATGGAGCGCGGTGCGGAAGGCGGAGGGCGATGCAGTGAAGAAGGAGAAGGAAGAGAAGGAGGGGAAGAGGACGTCACCGGTCTTCGGGGCCATCAGTTCTCCTTTGGTCGGTTTTGGATGGAAGGCGGCTCCGAAGGCCGAGACCATCGTGATCCGCAACGCGACGGTGTGGACGAACACGGCGAAGGGCATCCTGCGCAACACCGACGTGCTGATCCACGAAGGCAAGGTGAAGGCGGTGGGTGAGAAGCTCGATGCGCTCGCGCTCTTCCCCGGGAAGAACAAGCCCACGGTGACCGAGGTGGATGGCACGGGCAGGCACCTCACCTGCGGCATTGTCGATGAGCATTCGCACATCGCCATCTCGCGCGGCGTGAACGAGGGCTCGCACCACATCACCAGCGAGGTGCGCATCGGCGATGTGGTGAACCCTGACGATGTGAACCTCTACCGCAACCTCGCGGGCGGAGTGACCACCGTGCAGCAACTGCACGGCAGCGCCAACGTGATGGGCGGACAGAGCGCGGTGATCAAGCTGCGCTGGGGCCACAGCGCCGACAGCCTCTTGCTGAAGGGCGCACGCGGGCGCATCAAGTTCGCGCTGGGCGAGAACGTGAAGCAGAGCAACTGGGGGCCGAGCTCGCGCTTCCCGCAAACGCGCATGGGCGTGGAGCAGGCCTTCTACGACGCCTTCCATCAGGCGCGCGCTTATCAGCAAGAGCTTGATCGCTGGAACGCCACGAAGCCCAAGGACCGCGACGGCAAAGCCGCGCCGCGCCGCGACCTGCGCCTGGAGGCCTTGGCCGAGATCCTGCGCGGCGAGCGCGACATCAGCTGCCACAGCTATGTGCAGAGCGAGATCGCCATGCTCATGCACGTGGCCGACAGCATGCGCTTCACCGTGAACACCTTCACCCACATCCTCGAAGGCTACAAGGTGGCGCAGGCCATGAAGAAGCACGGCGCCAGCGGCAGCACCTTCAGTGATTGGTGGGCCTACAAATTCGAGGTGAACGACGCCATCCCCCACAATGCCGCGCTCATGCACCGCAACGGCGTGAACACCGGCATCAACAGCGACGATGCCGAGATGAGCCGTCGCCTGAACCAGGAAGCGGCGAAGGCCGTGAAGTACGGCGGCGTGAGCGCCGAGGAAGCATGGAGGATGGTGACGCTGAATCCCGCCCGCATGCTGGGACTCGATCACCGCATCGGCAGCGTGCAGCCGGGCATGGACGCGGACCTGGTGCTCTGGAGTGCTGATCCCATGAGCATCGACGCGCGCGCGCTGACCACTTGGGTGGATGGCGCGCGCTACTACGATGAAGAGAAGGACCGTGAGCTGCGTGCTTGGATCGCCGCGGAGCGCGACCGCATCATCCGCGCCATGATGCAGGCCAAGGCCGATGGCGCGCCCGCGCGCAAGCCGGGCCGCGAGCGCCCACGCCTGTGGTGCTGCGAGGATCTGGGCGAGGATGAATACCTGCACGACGAAGAACATGGCCACTGACCTTCTCCCAATCTTCTTCGCACGCACCCGTACCCGCGGCCCATTGGGTCGCCCTGCCATACTTGCTTCCCTGTGCAGCATTGCCTTGCTTGCACTTCTTGCTCTCGGCGCAATCGCTCCCGCCCACGCCCAGATCCCCACACCCGCGCCCCCGCAATCCAAGAGCATCCTCATCACCGGCGGCACCGTGCACGTGGGCGATGGCAAGGTGATCGATGAGGGCGCCGTGGGCTTCCGCGATGGCCGTATCGATTATATGGGCTACAACTACGGCGTGAAAGCCGCCTATGACACGGTGATCGACGTGAAGGGCCAGCACGTGTATCCCGGCTTCATCGTGCCTGATTCACCCTTGGGCCTCATCGAGATCGAACAAGCGCGCGCCACGGTGGACCTGCGCGACGTGGGCCAATACGAACCGGAGCTGCGCAGCATCAGCGCGTACAAGAGCGACTCGCGCGTGACGCCCACCATACGCTCCAACGGCGTGCTGCTCGCGCAAGTGGCGCCGCGCGGACTCACCATCGCGGGCACCAGCAGCGTGGTGCAGCTCGATGCTTGGGACATCGACGCCGCCATCGTGAAGGCCGACGACGGCGTGTTCATGAGCTGGCCAGCGGCGTATCAGCGTCAGGGCTGGTGGGCCGAGCCGGGCGAGACCGACAGCGAGAAGAAGGACGAGCGCGCGAAGAAGCTCGAGGAGATGCGCGCCTTATTCCGCAAGGCGAAGGCGTATGCCGCAGAAGCGAAGCCCGCGACGATCGATGTGCGCTTGGAAGCGATGCGTGGATTGTTCAACGGAAGCAAGACGCTCTACGTGCGTGCCGATGCCGCGCGCGAGATCACCGAGGCCGTGCAGTTCGCGAAAGCCGAAGGCGTGAAACGCACCGTGATCGTGGGCGGCTACGATGCCTGGCGCGTGGCGGACCTGTTGCGCGACAACAAGGTGGATGTGGTCCTGCGCCGAACGCACAGCCTGCCCATGCGCCCGGAGGATGACATCGACCTGCCATACAGGTTGCCCGCTTTGCTGAAGGAGCGCGGCATCCGCTTCTGTTTGAGCTACACCGGCGATCACGAGCATGCGGGGGTCCGCAACCTGCCCTTCACCGCAGGTACCGCGCGCGCTTATGGCCTCTCATCGGAGGATGCGCTGCGCGTCATCACCCTCGACGCCGCTGCCATCCTCGGCATCGATCAGCGCTGCGGCAGCCTCGCCGTGGGCAAGGACGCCACGCTCATCGTCTCGCTGGGCGATGCCCTCGACATGCGCGGCAACGATGTGCGCTGGGCCTTCATCCAGGGCCGTCGCATCGTGCTCGATGACCACCAGAAGCAGTTGTATAGGCAGTACGAAGGGAGGTTGAAGGAGGGTCAGTGATCCAAGCGGAGCTGCTGTTCGGCCTCGATGGTTTTCTTTGAGGCAAGCAAACCGAATGGGCCTTCATCCATCCTTTCCAGTTTCTCCCTACGACCCGCTCCTGCCCGACTACCGTTGGTTCCCGGCGGATGAAGCGGTGCGCGATACAGCCTATGACAAGTTGCTGGCACCACTTGTGGCGCGCATCCGGAAGGAGGTGCATGCTTGGCGGGAGAAAGGATACCCTGGCGCGTCGGCCACGTCGAAGTCGTTGCTGAACCACTGGTTCGAGGAAGAACACCTGCTCGAAAGCGCCGACGGCACGCTGAGCCCGTTCCGTTACTACTTCGCCCAGCGCGAGGCCGTGGAAACCGTGATCTGGCTGCACGAAGTGAAGCAAGCGAGGGACAAGTTCGATCTGATGCGATTCGATTCCAGCGAGATCATCTCCACCGGCATGTTCCCGGAGGACTGGCCGCGCTACGTGCTGAAGCTGGCCACCGGGTCGGGCAAGACCAAGGTGCTCTCGCTGCTCATCGCCTGGTGCTACTACCACAAGCTCTACGAAACGGACAGCACGCTCGCCCGCAACTTCCTGCTCATCGCGCCCAACATCATTGTGCTCGATCGCCTACGCTCCGACTTCGATGGACTGAGCATCTTCTTCAAGGATCCCGTGTTGCCGGATAATGGTGTGGATGGCCGCGATTGGCGCGACGACTTCCAACTGACCTTGCACGTGCAGGATGATGTGCGGGTGTTGCGTGAGACCGGCAACATCTTCCTCACCAACATCCACCGCGTCTTCCTGGGCGACATAAAGGATCCGTCGTTGGAAGATGATGACCTGCGCGACTATTTCTTGCAACCCTTCGGCGACAAGCCTAGCGGCAAAACCACCGACAGCAAGGCCGACCTGGGCGAGATCGTGCGCGAGATCGAAGAACTGGCCGTGTTCAATGATGAGGCGCACCACATCCACGATGAGCGCATGGCCTGGTCAAAAAGCATCCAGGATATACACCACCGTTTGCTGCAACGTGATGGCCGACTTGCGATCCAAGTGGATGTGACCGCCACGCCGCGCCATAACAACGGCGCGATCTTCGTGCAGACCGTGAGCGACTATCCCTTGGTGGAGGCGATCCACCAGAACGTTGTCAAGCACCCGATCCTGCCCGATGCCGCCAGCCGCGCAAAACTGCGCGACCCCGAAGGCATCAAGAGCCCCAACCCGGAGGACAAGTACGAGGACTACCTGAAGCTGGGCGTGGAGGAATGGCGCAAGAGCAGCGCTGAGCATGAAGCTCTGGGCAAGAAGGCTGTGTTGTTCGTGATGCTGGACGACACGAAGAACTGCGATCGTGTGGGCGACTACCTCCAGAAGATCTGTCCAGAACTGGAGGGAAAGGTTCTCGTGATCCACACGAAGAACAACGGCGACATCAGCGAAGCGGCCAGCGGAAAGAGCAAGGAAGAACTGGAACTGCTCCGCCAACAGGCGAACACCATCGACACGTGGAAGAGCCCCTACAAGGCGATCGTGAGCGTGCTGATGCTGAAGGAAGGTTGGGACGTGCGCAATGTGACCGTGATCGTGGGACTGCGGAAGTATGGAGCGACGAGCGAGATCTTGCCGGAACAGACCCTCGGCCGTGGATTGCGCCGCATGTACTTCGGTAGCGACATCCCTGAAACGGTTTCCGTCCTCGGTACGCCTGCTTTCATGGAATTCGTCGAGAGCATCCAGCGCGAGGGTGTCACTCTTGAGCGGGTGCCCATGGGCGCGGGTGTAACGCGCAAGGAACCGGTGCTGGTAGAGGTGGACCACGAGAACCCGGAAAAGGACATTGATGCGTTGGACATCGCCCTACCCCGTTTCGCGCGCCGCTACAACCGCGACTACAAGGACCTGGACGGCCTCGATGCCTCAACCCTTGGCAATCCCAAACTTCCGATCAAGTCCTTCACGCCGGAAGAGACGCGAGAGATCATCTTCAAGCGCATGCTCGATGGCGAGATCGATCACACGATCCTGCTGGAGGAAGGCGAGGCCGTGGACCATCGCGTGGTGGTCGCCTTCTTCGCCCGGCAACTGCTGAAGGACCTGCGACTCGTCGGTGGCTATGATGTGTTATTCCCGCGTGTTCGCGACTTCCTGCGGGACCACCTGTTCACCACCTCCGTTGACCTGGACGACCCTGTGATCGTGCGCAACCTGAGCGAACCCGAAGTGGGCAAGGTGCTATACGATTCCTTCAAGGCGGCGATCAATGCGCTTACCATACAGGAGCACGGCAGCTCAAGGATCGAGGATCGTATTCGCCTGAAACAAGCACGTCCGTTCCGCACCGAGCCGCGCCCTTTCCTCGTTGCCAAGAAGAGCGTTTTCAACGGCATCGTGGGCGAAGCGAATGCAGGTGGCTTCGAACTGGAGTTCGCGGCCTTCCTAGAAAGCGCAGCCGATGTGCAGAGCTTCGCCAAGAACTACCTCGCCGTCGGTTTCAAGCTGGACTATGTGAAGGCCGATGGCGACCTGAGCACCTACACGCCGGACTTCATCGTGCGCACCACGGATGGCGTTGTGTACGTCGTGGAAACCAAAGGCCGGAAGGAACTGGACCTGCCGCAGAAGATGAAACGACTGGCGCACTACTGTGCTGATGCGAACGCTGCTGAAGAGAATGGCACCAAGTACGATCTTGTCTTCGTGGACCAGGAGAGCTTCGAGCGCAACACACCCAAGACCTTCGCGGCGCTGAACACCAGCTTCCGCGAATATCGCTAGCCCGCATGACCCCAGCGGAACTACAACAGAAACTGGATGAACTCATCGCAGGATGGGAGAACGAGGTCGTGGAGTTCAAGGAGGCCAATGACAACTATTCCACAAGCGACATCGGCAAGTATTTCAGTGCGCTTGCCAACGAGGCGAACCTGAAGAACAAGGAGAGTGGTTGGCTGGTGTTCGGAGTGCGGAACAAAACGCGATCCATCGTTGGAACCACCTACCGCGAGGACCGCGAACGGCTCCATTCCATCAAGAAGCAGATCGCCGATGGCACCGACCCCAGCACCACATTCCGCGAAGTGCATGAGTTGAATACCGTCTCTGGCTTGCGGGTGATCTTCTTCGAGGTGCCGCCCGCACCGCGCGGTATCCCCATCGCTTGGAACGGGCACTTCCATGCACGCGACCATGAGAGCTTGGCCGGCCTTAGCATCGCCAAGTTGGACGAGATCCGCGGGCAGAGCGCGGGCTTCGACTGGAGCGCCGTGGTGGTGCCGGAGGCCACCACCGATGACCTTGATCCCGAAGCGCTGGCGAAAGCCCGCTCAGTCTTCCAAAGCCGCTTCACCAATCGCGTCTCACCTGAAGCTGTGCGGGACTGGAGCGATGCGGAATTCCTGGAACAGGCCCGGCTCACCAGTAAGAACCGCATCACGCGAGCCACACTGCTCCTGTTGGGCAAACACACCTGCACGCATTACATCAACCCGGCCGTTGCCGAATTGAGTTGGAAGCTGGAAGGGCCGGAACAGGCCTATGAGCACTTCGGGCCGCCCTTCCTGCTCACCACCTCCCTGCTCTTCGGCCGCATCCGCAATATCCTGCTGAAGTTCTATCCCGCCGGTGAACTGCTGCCCAAGGAAATGCTCAAGTACGATCAGCCTATCGTGCTCGAAGCCCTGCACAACTGCATCGCCCACCAGGACTACACACGCAACGAGCGCGTGCTCGTCATCGAGCGGGTCGACGAACTCGAATTCCAGAACGCCGGAGGGTTCTTCGACGGTACCCCAGAGGACTATCTCCTGCGCAACAAAACCCCCTCGCGCTACCGCAACCGCTTCCTGGCCGAGGCCATGATGCACCTGGGCATGGTGGACCGCATGGGCTTCGGCATCCGCGAAGTGATGTACCGTGGGCAGGCCAAGAAGTTCCGCCCATTGCCTTTCTTCGATCAAGAAGGCCCTGAGCATGTGGTACTCAAGCTGCCCGGCCGCATCATCGATGAGAACTACAGCCGTGCGCTGCTCGCCAACCCGGATCTACAGCTTACCGACATCATCCTTCTGGACCGCGTGCAGAAGCGCATGCCAGTTCCTGAAGAAGGTTTGAAGGCGTTACGCAAGCGCAATCTCATCGAGGGCCGCAAGCCGAACTACCTGGTCTCTGCTGGTATTGCATCCGTCACCGGTCAGCGGGCTATGTACATCCGCACACGGCGGCAAAGCGATGAGCACTATCGGAAGTTGGTCGTTGACTATCTCCAGCAGTGGGGCCAAGCTTCGGCCAAGGACTTGCGCGATCTGCTCGTGCCCTTGCTGCCCGATGTACTTGACCTGGAGCAAAAGCTGGTGAAGGTGGCCAACCTCCTCTCCGGCATGCGCAAGGCCGGACTTATCCGAAACGCTGGGTCCCGCAAGATCCCAAGATGGATCCTGCCCTCATAAATAGGAACCATGTGGAAGGAGGGCAGAATTAAAAAGGTTGGTCTGGGATCCCGCTTCACCTATCTCACATTCAGGGACTTGGGTATAAATCGCACGGCCACGGATCCTTATCTGTATTAAAAGAAGACAGCCCGTGTGCCGAAAAGAACCCCCTGAAGAACAGCCTATTGGCTTTTAATTGCCGCATCGAAGTCCGACCGCCCCATGTCCCGCCCCACCTCCATCCACTACGAGCTCTCCGACACCGAGAAGCGCGACCTCATCGCCCTGATCCAGGCCGGCAAGCCCCTGCCCGAGAAGTACCGCTTCCTGCTCTTTGCCGACAAGCGCGAAGTGGAGCTGGTGTGGAACGGCAAGACCCGCGAGGTATGCACCGCCGTGCTGCCCTTCCAGACCCTGGAGCACATCGATGAGCCTCGCAAGGAGCAGAACGCCGAGCAGCTCCTCTTCGATACCCGTGGCCGCCAGCTGAAGGGCTGGACCAACAAACTGATCTGGGGCGATAACAAGCTGATCCTCTCCAGCCTCAAGAGCGGTGCCCTGCGCGAGCAGATCGAAGAAGCCGGTGGCCTCAAGCTCATCTACATCGACCCGCCCTTCGATGTGGGCGCCGACTTCAGCATGGACATCGAGATCGGGGGCGAGACCTTCCACAAGGAACCCAATTTGCTGGAGCAGATCGCCTACCGCGATACCTGGGGGCGCGGGGCCGATAGCTTTCTCGCCATGATGTATGAACGTCTAATCCTCATGCGCGACCTCATGGCAACGAATGCTTCAATCTTCGTGCATTGCGATTGGCATGTGGACGGAAGACTGCGGTCGGTAATAGACGAGGTATTCGGAAGCGAAAACCATCGAAATGTGCTTTACTGGCTCTACGAAAAACCAACAAGCGGGAAAGCAGGTCAATTCCCTAAGTGCTCTGACACGATCTTTTGGTATAGCAAATCGGCTGAGGACTGGACCTTTGAACCTGACAGGGTCAGAATACCTCACTCTCAAAAGACCAAGGACAATTTCAAGGAAGGTTTGGGAGGGTCTGGAACGATCTTCAAGGCAAGTGACAAGTATGGAGAGCTCAATCCAGATGGTAAAATTCCTGAGAATTGGTGGGTGATAGCACCGGCCTATAAATCAATCAAGGAATGGACGGGATATGCGACTCAAAAACCGGAGGCCCTGCTTGAACGAATCGTTCTTTCAACCAGCAATCCAGGTGATCTGGTTGCGGATTTCTTCTGTGGAAGCGGAGGAACCGCTGCGGTGGCCGAGAAGCTGGGGCGCAAGTGGATCGCCACGGACCTGGGCAAGTTCGGTGTGCATACCACGCGCAAGCGGCTCATTGGCGTGCAGCGCGAGCTGAAGAAGGAGGGCAAGGACTTCCGCGCTTTCGAGGTGCTGAACCTGGGCCGCTACGAACGCCAGGCCTACCTGAACGTGAGCCCGCGCCTGACCGGTCCGCAACGGCAGGAGGCCATGGCGCAGAAAGAGCGCGAGTTCCGCGAGCTGATCCTGAAGGCCTACAAGGCGCAACCGCTTGAGGGCGATGGTTTCTTCCACGGCAAGCAGGGTGCGCGGCTGGTGGCCATCGGGCCCATCAACTTGCCCGTGGGCCGCCTCTTCGTGGAAGAAGTGATCATGGAATGCCGCAAGCGCGGTGCTACGCGGGCCGATATCCTCGCCTTCGAGTTCGAGATGGGCCTGTTCCCCGCCGTGCTCGGCGAAGCCAAAAGCAAGGGCATCGACCTGGCACCGAAGACCATACCGCCCGAGGTGTTCGACAAGCGCGCGGTGGAACGCGGCCAGGTGCGCTTCATCGACATGAGCTTCGTGGAGGCCACGCCGAGGTTCGACAAGAAGGACAAGTTCACGGCGAAGGTGGAGTTGACCGGCTACAGCGTGCATTACAACCAAGGCATCGCCGACGAGTTGGAAGCGGGCCTGAAGGAAGGCAAGAGCGAAGTGGTGTGCGACAACGGCCAACTGTACAAGCTGAGCCGCAGCAAGGCCGGTGTGTACAAGCGCGACCAGCTCACCAAGCACTGGACCGATTGGGTGGATTACTGGGCCGTGGATTTCGACTACGAGAGCCGCAAGGAGATCATCACCCGCCACCGCACCATGGGCGTGGAGGACGAGATACCCGGCATGCAGCCGCGCCCGGACCAGTTCCCCGAACCGGTGGAGGAATGGACCGGCGGCTACATCTTCGAGAACGAGTGGCAGAGCTTCCGCACCCGCAAGGATCGCGAGCTGGAACTCACGAGCGCCACGCACCGATACGATAAGCCGGGCCGCTACACCATTGCGGTGAAGGTGATCGACATCTTCGGGAACGATACGATGACCCTGGTGCCGGTGACGGTGGGGTAGGCTCAATAGCCCAACTTCTCCCTCACCCTTTTCAGCACCCCGCTCGCCACGGCCCGCGCCTTGTTCGCGCCTTCTTTCAATCGCGCGTCGAGTTCGGCAGTATCGGCCATCAGGCGCGTGTAGGTGTCGCGCTCGTTGCGGTAGCCATCGAGCAGTACGGCAAGTAGTTCCTTCTTCGCGTGGCCGTAGCCGTAACCACCTGCGCGGAACTTCTCGGCCATGGCGCTCACCGCATCGGCGGGGGCCACCAGCCTGAAGAGCTTGTACACGTTGTTCGTCTCAGGGTCCTTCGGCGCTTCGAGCGGCGCGCTGTCGGTGACGATGCCCATCACATCCTGCTTCAGCTCCTTCTCCGGCGCGAAGAGGCGGATGAGGTTGTTGCGGCTCTTGCTCATCTTCTCGCCATCGGTGCCGGGCACCAGCATCACCTGCTCATCGATGCGTGCATCGGGCAGCACGAAGGTGTCGCCCATCTGGTGGTTGAAGCGCTCGGCCACATCGCGCGTGAATTCGAGGTGCTGCTTCTGGTCCTTGCCCACCGGCACCACTTCGGCATCGTAGAGCAGGATGTCGGCGGCCATGAGCATGGGGTAGAGGAAGAGGCCGCCGTTCACGTCCTCGAGGCGGTCGGCTTTGTCCTTGAAGCTGTGGGCCAGCGCCAGGCGCGAGTAGGGGAAGAAGCAGCTGAGGTACCAGGTGAGCTCGGTGACCTCCGGCACATCGCTTTGGCGGTAGAACACCGAGCGCTGCGTGTCTAATCCGGAGGCGAGCCAGGCCGCCGCCACGCTGTAGGTGTTGCCGCGCAGCAGGGCCGCATCCTTGATCTGCGTGAGCGCGTGCAGGTCGGCGATGAAGAGGAAACTGTCGTTGCCGGGCAGCTGGCTGGCGGCGATGGCGGGCTTGATGGCGCCCAGCACATTGCCGAGGTGCGGCGTACCGGTGCTCTGGATGCCGGTGAGGATGCGGGGCATGGGCGGCGAAAGTACCCGTGGGCGCGGCAGATACCTTCGCCGCCCTTCCGATGAGCGATGCCAGCGCCACCCAGCGGCCAACCGTGCGCGACAGCGAAAGCCGTCGCAGCCCGTTGGCGCGCTCTCTCTTCCTGCCCCTGCGCTGGTTGTACAAATTGTGGTTCGTCTTCGTCTTCTTCAGCTCCTTGGTGCTGCTCTACATCCCATTCCGCATTTTGCTCTACACGCCGCAGCGGTACTACAGGGCCTTCCGCCTGAAGCGCATCTGGGCGCGCTATCTGGCCTATGCCGGGGGCGCACCGCCGCGCATCATCCGCCAGGCGCCTTTGCCTGAGCCGCCGTACGTGATCTGCAGCAACCACGGCAGCTATCTGGACATCATCCAGATGTACAATGTGATTCCGCGCTACTTCCTCTTCATCGGCAAGTACGAACTGCTCAAGTGGCCGCTCTTCAACATGTTCTTCAAGGGCATGAACATCGCCGTGAACCGAAACGATCGCGGCGGCGCTGCCAAGGCTTTCCGCAAAGCGGCGCAAGCCATCGACCGCGGCACCAGCATCGCCATTTTCCCCGAAGGCACCATACCGGCTTATGCTCCGCGCATGAAGCCCTTCAAGGACGGCGCCTTCAAGCTGGCCATCGAGAAGCAGGTGCCCATCGTGCCCATCACCTTCATGGACCATTGGCGATTGTTCGGTGAGCCGTTGGAGGTGCTCGCGCGCGCCCGGCCCGGCATCGCCCGCGTGGTGGTCCACGACCCCATTCCAACGGCAGGGCTGGTGGAGGCCGATCAACCAGTTCTTCGGAAGCGTGTGTACGAAGTGATCGAGGGGCCGCTCTTGGAGGACGATGCGCAACAAGAACGAACTTCGCCCCGCGCCCTCGCCCAAGGCTACTGCGCGTGAAGCATGAGAATCGACGAGGCCACCCTGGACCGCATCGCCGAGCTGGCGCGCCTGGATTACAGCGACCCTGCCGCGCGCAAGGCCATCCTCGCCGACATGGAGAAGGTGCTCACCTTCGTGGAGAAGCTGAACGAAGTGGACACCAAGGGCGTGGAGCCGCTGATCTTCATGACCGACGAGGCCGATGTGCTGCGCGACGACGTGGCCGAGCCGAGCATCACCAAGAAAGAGGCACTGATCAACGCGCCCGTGAAGGACAGCGATTACTTCAAGGTGCCGCGCGTGGTGGATAAGGGCTGATCCTGGATTGATCGTTTCTTGAAGGGCCGACCTTTGCGGCATGGCCGTGGCCAAGCGCACCTTCCCCATTACTGGCATGACCTGCGCGAGCTGCGTGGCCAGCGTGGAGAAGGCATTGGCCGCGGTTCCCGGCGTGCATGCCGTGCAGGTGAACCTCGCCACCAACACCGCACAGGTATTGTGGGGCGATGCCGCGATGAACGAGGGCGCGCTGCGCGATGCGGTGCAGCATGCGGGCTACGACCTGCTGATCACTGATGAGGCTGAAGCGTTGAGCGAGGCGGAGCGCGTGCAGCAGGCGCGCATCGCCCGGCTGCGCCGCGACCTGATCGCCTCGGCAGTCTTGAGCGCGCCGCTGATGGTGGCGGGCATGGCATACATGCATGAAGCATGGAGCCCGTGGGTGCAATGGGCGCTGGCCACACCGGTGGTGGTGGTCTTCGGCGGGCGCTTCTTCAGCAATGCATGGAAACAGCTGCGACACGGCAGCGCGAGCATGGATACGCTGGTGGCGCTCGGCACGGGCACCGCCTACCTCTTCAGCGTCTTCAACACGATCAACCCCGCATTCTGGACCGCGAGGGGCCTGATGCCCCACGTGTACTTCGAGGCGGCTGCCGTGGTGATCACCTTCATCCTGCTCGGCAAGTTGCTCGAGGAGCGCGCCAAGGCCGGTACCGGCAGCGCGATCAAGAAGCTCATGGGCCTGCGACCGAACGTGGTGCTGCGCGAGGATGCGCTCGGCCAAGCGTTCGAGGTGCGCATTGAGGAGGTCGTTCCTGATGACATCATCGTGGTGCGGCCCGGCGAGCGCATCGCGGTGGATGGAGAGGTGGTCGGCGGCGCGAGCCATGTGGATGAGAGCATGATCAGCGGCGAGCCGGTGCCGGTGGCGAAGGCGCCCGGAGCCAAGGTGCTGGCGGGCACCATCAACCAGAAAGGGAGCCTGCGCATCCGGGCGGAGAAGGTGGGCGCGGCCACGGTGCTCGCGCAGATCGTGCGCGCGGTGCGGCAGGCGCAAGGCAGCAAGGCGCCGGTGCAGCGCCTCGTGGATCGTGTCGCCGCGGCATTCGTGCCCGTGGTGATCGCGATTGCGGTGCTCAGCGCTTGCGTTTGGTTGCTCTTCGGCGGCGATCAAGCGCTCACGCAAGCGTTGCTGGCCTTCGTCACCGTGCTGGTGATCGCCTGCCCGTGCGCATTGGGCCTCGCCACGCCAACGGCCATCATGGCCGGCATGGGCCGGGGCGCCGAGCATGGCATCCTGATCAAGGACGCGGAGAGCCTCGAGCGCGCGCGGAGCATCACGGCCATCGTGCTCGATAAGACCGGCACCATCACCGAGGGCAGGCCCGAAGTGGTGGAGGCCGTTGGGCTGGATGACGAGGGAGCCGCGCGTGCCTTGCTCGCGATCGAGACCAGGTCCAGTCATCCATTGGCCGACGCGATCGTTCGCTATCTGCGGAATGCGTCCGAAGTGTCCTCGCGCTTAGCCGATGCTGCAGGTGCATGCACTGCCGCCGTCGAGGACCACCCCGGCAAGGGCGTGAAGGCCCAGGTGAATGGCTCTGCATGGCTGGTTGGCAACCGCCGTCTATTGGAGGAGAACGGCGTGGCCATCACCGGCGCGTGGCGCGATCACGAGAGAACATGGCAGGAGCAGGCGCGCACCCTGGTGTGGTTGTCTGACGGCGCGCAGGTCAGGGCCGCGGTGGCCATCGCTGATCGCCTCAAGCCTTCGGCGCAGGGCGCGATCAGCGATTTGAAGGCCGCAGGCATCAAGGTGTTCATGCAGACCGGCGATTCACGCCGCACTGCACAGGCCGTGGCCAAGGAGGTGGGCATCGAGGAGTACAGGAGCGAAGTGCTCCCGAAGGACAAGGCTGCATTTGTTGCCGCGCTGCAGCAACAGGGCCACGTGGTGGCCATGGTGGGCGATGGCATCAACGACAGCGAAGCGCTGGCCAGGGCCGATGTGAGCATGGCCATGGGCAAGGGCAGCGACATCGCCATGGATGTGGCGCGCATCACGCTCATCGGCACCGACCTTCATGCCATCGGCCGCGCCATCAGCCTCTCGCGGAGCACCGTGCGCGTGATCCGGCAGAATCTGTTCTGGGCCTTCCTCTACAACGTGCTCGGCATCCCGCTCGCGGCGGGCGCGCTGATCCCGGCCTTCGGCATCCATCTCGACCCCATGATCGCCGGGGCGGCCATGGCCCTGAGCAGCGTGAGCGTGGTGGGCAACAGCCTACGCCTCCGTTGGCTCAGGCTCTGAAGCACGGGCCTTCGCTGGCTCCGGCATGCCATCGCCCCATCGGGCCCTTGGACCGGTTCCCAATTCGCGCCAGCCATAGACGATCACCAGCGTAACCGCGCTCAGGAAATTGACCGCCACGAAACCGGTGACGTACGTGGCGTCGCCCCGATGCCAGGCCGGCAGCACCGGGACCAGGAAGAAAGCGCAGTTGCTCACGATCTGCATGATCAGCAGCACCGTGCCGCTGCGGGTCATGTTGTAGGCCCAGCCCAACAGGATGGTGAGGCACACCATGCTCAGCAGGAACACCGGCCACGGGTAGCCATCGGGCACGCCTTCGCCCACCAGCAGCATGGGCAGGTACCACAGGCCCCAGCCGATGCCGATGAGCAGGCAGGAGGTGAACGCGCTGTACCGCTCCTGCATGCGCGTCACGCAATACTTCATCCAGGCCGTTTCCTCCACGAAGGCGATGCCCACGATGAAGGGCATGTTCATGAGCATGGCCTCGAACGCGCGCACCAAGCCCATGGCACCGGTGCCAGCGCCCCATCCCGGCCAACCTCCCAAGCCGAGGATCAAGATGCCCGCGATGCCGGCATAGGTGAAGAGGAACTTCCAGCTGAAGGCCAGCGCGTACCACTTCGCGGGAACGCGCCAGTGGAGGAAGGCCTTGAAGAGATTACGGATGCCATCGCGGCCTTCCATCCAATAGGTGAGCAGTGCTGCGAAGACCAGCGGCCCGAAGGCGCGCAGGCGGAAGACCTTGTGCGCGGCCTCATCATCGTGGATGCGTGCGCCTTCGGGCAGGTGCCAGCCCACAAAGCCCACCACAGCGAACTGGAAAGCCAGCGTGAGCAACACGAAGACGAGGACCGGATAGCGTGCGACGAATGGTCTCATGGCTCTGCGGCGAATCTAGCGGGCCGCATCGGGCCAGGTTTTTCCTGGACATCACCGAATCCACAAGGTGTTGTGCGATCGCGGGCAGCGGCCAGGCCCGAGCGCCGGTTTGTCCCCGGCAGAAAAAAACAGTGCGATTCACGCTTGGAAACACGGTCCGCGCTTCGTCACTTCGCCGCCTCAACCCCCTAACAAGCATGATGAACCTTTTTACCCTTCGGTCGCTCGGATTCGGCCTGGCCGTCTCTGGAGCGCTCGGCCTTGCCGCGCAATCTCGCATGGATGCGCGCACGAAGGCGGAGCATCGCAGCATTGCCTCGGCCATGGTGCGCCGCGCCCCGCAGTCGCAGTTGAAGCACAACAACAGCGGCGGCCTCGTGTCGCGCGGCGGTGGCTATTGCACGGCCAGCGCATCGGGCTCGATTGATTTCGACCTCGATGAGCGCATCGTGAACGTGACCTTCTCGAACATCAACAACAGCTCGGCCAACGCAGCGCCCGTGGCCCCGGCCTACACGTTCTATCCCACTCCCGTGGGCAACGTGAGCACCGGCGCGAGCTACACCCTGAGCGTGGACGTCAACACCACCACGCTCACCACGGGCTGGTCCGAGACCCAGGTTCTGGCCTGGATCGACTACAACCAGGACTTCGATTTCGATGACGTAGGTGAGCAGGTGCTGGTCTCGGCCATCGATGCGCTCGATATCTATTCAGGCAACGTCACCATCCCGGTCTCGGCGACCGTGGGTACGACCCGCATGCGCATCCGCATGCACGATACGCACGATGGCAGCCAGTACATCAACGTGTTCAACGACACGCCTTGCGGAGATGCCAGCTATGGCGAGATCGAGGACTACGTGCTGAACATCAGCAGCGGGGGAGGCAATGCGCCGGCCAATGACGACTGCGCTGGAGCAACCCAGATCGGCGTGAACGCCACCTGTGTCTCGACACAGGGCACCACGCAGAATGCCACGCAGTCCCTGGCACCGGCCACCTGCAGCCAGTTCCTGGCCACGGCGGCCAATGATGTGTGGTATGTCTTCACCGCAACGGATGCCAGCACCACCATTTCAGTCACCGGCGATGGTGATGCCACCACCGGCATGGACCCCATCCTGGAGGCTTTCAGCGGCGACTGTGGCGCGCTCACTTCCTTGGGTTGCGTTGACGCCACCCTGCGAGGAGGGACCGAGACGCTCACGATAGCCACCACCGCAGGCACCGCGTACTACTACCGTGTGTATTACTGGACCTACGCCACCGCGCAGACGGTCTTCGGATTCTCCACCTGCGTTACCGCAGGCGGTGGCGGCAGCACCCCGCCCAACGATGATTGCACAGGCGCCGTGGCGGCCAACATCGCCGTGCCCGGCACCAACACGTTCACGGGGGACAATACGGGAGCAACGCTCGATGCGGGCACCAACTTCACCATTGTGTGGGAGGCCTTCACCATCGCCACATGCGCCAATGTGGACATCAACTACTGCGTGCCCGGGTCGGTGTTCGACGACTTCCTCATCAACCTTGCGGTGGGCTGCCCCGACTTCATCACGGGAATCCTCACCGGCACGGTGTCCCCTGACAATTGCACGCTGAGCTTCGCGGAGCTTGCGGCCGGCACGTACTACATCCCCGTTCTGGTCGATGCCGCGCTCACTCCCGTGGGCGCTTACAGCGTACAGGTGACCACCACTGCCTGCGGAGGCGGCAACCCGCCTGTGAACGACCTCTGCGGCAGCGTGACCCCGAGCGCGTTGAGCGTGGGCGGGAGCGTGACTTTCACGGGTGACAATACGAATGCCACCAGCACCGATGATGGTGTCCCGGGTTCCGATTTCGATCCAATGGATCCCACGGTCTGGCATGCATTCACCACCACCGAATGCACCAACGTGGTGGTGTCTTACTGCAACACCGCGCCAGCCTTCGAGAACGTGTGGATCTTCCTTACGCAATTCTGCCCGGTGGGCAACGATTATGTGATCGGCGCTTGGGAGACCACCACATGCGGGCCCAACATCGTGGTGTCCTACTTCGACCTGCCAGCCGGCACATGGTACCTCCCGGTGCTGCTTGATGAGGCCGCGCCTGCCGTCGGTCCATACAGCGTGACCGTGAGCGCGACCGCATGCGCCAGCCCAGGCGATTACTGTGAGGCGGGCGCGGTGAACCTTGGCTTCGAGAAGATCAGCAACGTGACCTTCGCGGACATCAATAACAACAGCACGAGCCAAGCAGGCTTTGAGGACTTCACAAGCATCGTGGGCTCCGTGGTGGGCGGCCAGAGCTACCCCATCAGCGTCACCATCAGCGGCGGTTTCAGCACGGACCAGGTTCTGGCCTGGGCGGATTGGGACCACAACTCCGTCTTCGATGCGGGCGAGATCATCTTCAGCTCCGCCACGGGCGTTGGCCCCCATACCGGCAACGTGACCGTGCCGCTCACCGCCCTCCCTGGCCCCACCCGCATGCGCGTGCGCCTGCACGACACGTACGTGGGCGCCAACTACGACAACACCCCGAACCCCACGCCCTGCGATACGTCCACCTACGGGCAGGTGGAGGACTACACCGTGGACATGATCGGCATCATCACCGGCACGAATGCGGTTGACCAGCATGCGTTCAACGTGTACCCGAACCCGAACGATGGCACCATGGCGATCCATACCGGCGTGATGGGTGGCGCGGTAAGCGTGGAAGTGATCGATGCGGTGGGCCGCACGGTGCACAGCGAGCAGCGCACGGTGGCGAAGTCGTCCACCTTCACACTAGGCTTGAACGGCACCTTGGCCAGGGGCAGCTACCTGCTGCGACTGATCAGCGGAGAGCACCGAGAGGAACAGCGGATCGTGGTTCGCTGAACCCTCTGAATCTGAAGCGCGAGGGCGGCCAATCGGCCGCCCTCGCTGCTTACGGCCCAGCCAGCCCCTGAACGACTGTGGAAAACTGGTGTGCTCCCGTGGACGGAAGGAGCCCGTTCGGCGGGAAACTTCGCCCCTTGGCGCAGGATCCTTTCACCGTCGGCCTGCGTGACCGACACATTCCTCACACATCACTCATGACCAAACATCTCCTCCAACTCGCCGCGCTCTGGCTCAGCGCCGCTCTTCCTCTCAATGCGCTCGCGCAGCCTGCGAACGACAATTGCAGCGGCGCCATCGAGCTGTTCCCCGATGCGGCCTGCACGCCCATTGCGGGAACTGTGACGGGCGCCACGCAGAGCATTCCCGGTACCGTGCTCTGCGACGGCTTCAATGCCACGCCCGACGATGACGTATGGTACCGCTTCACCGCGACGCTCACCAGCCATATCATCCGCGTGCAGGGCAGCGCCAACTTCGACGCGGTGATCCAGCTCCTGAGCGACGCCTGCGACGGCACGCCGGTGGATTGCCAGGATATGGTGAGCCAGGGCGGTCTTGAATCGCTCGTGGCCAACGGCCTCACCGTGGGTCAGGAGTACCTGATCCGCGTGTTCCACTGGGCTGCCACCCCGCCCGCCACGCCCACCTTCACCATCTGCGTCACGGGTGTGTATCCGCCGCCCAACGATGATTGCGCGAACGCAATCGCGCTTCTGCCCAGCCCGAACTGCAACCCCATCGCAGGAACAACGGAGAGTGCTTCTGCCAGCATTCCGGGCCTGGTGACCTGCTCGGGCTTCAACGGCAACCCGAACGACGACGTGTGGTACAGCTTCGTGGCCACCGCCACCGACCATACCGTGAACGTGACACCGAGCAGCGGGTTCGATCCCGTGGTGCAATTGCGCGATGGCTCTGCGGGCTGCAACGGAAGTCCTATCATCTGTCTTGCTGAAGGATCCACGGGACAGGCCGTGAGCCTTGATTTCACCGGACTCACGATCGGCAACACCTATTTCCTCCGCGTGTTCCACTACGCGGCGACGAATCCCACCACGCCCACCTTCAGCATCTGCCTGATCGGACCGGCTCCTCCATGCACGGCCGATGCCAGCACACTCACGCCGAACCGGCCGGAAGTGTGCTTCGAGGACGGCCCCACGATGATCGATGCGGCCCTCGACGCACTGCCCGTCGTGCCCGACGGTTACGAGGTGCTGCACCTGCTCACCACCGGCCCAGGCCTCACCATCGTCGATACGGCGTCCACCCCGGTCTTCTTCGTGGATGCGCTTGGCACTTACACCATACATACCCTGGTGCATGACACCGCCACCCTCGACCTGAGCGGCCTGGTGCTCGGTGTGACGGAGGCCGGTGAGATCCTGAGCCAGCTCATCCAAGGCGGTGGTGAGATCTGCGGCAGCCTCGATGTGAACGGCGCCGTGGTGGACGTGATCGAATGCGCCGAGTGCGAGGCCGAGGCCGGCACCATCACCGCCGATTTCGAATCCGTCTGCCTGGACAACGGCATGGCCACGGTGAGCGCCACTCCGAATGGCGATGCCGTGGTGCCCGACGGATTCGAGTTGATCCATGTGCTCACCCAAGGCGCTGGCCTGGTGATCATCGATGCTTCCGTCACACCGGAGTTCATGGTGCTCGCGGCTGGCGAGTACCGGATTCATACGCTCGTTTACGATCCGGCCACGCTCGACCTGGGAATAGTGGTGCCTGGCACCACCACCGGCTTCGATGTGCTGCAATACATCATGGACAATGAGCTCTGCGCGAGCCTGGACGCTTCGGGCGCCCTGGTGATGGTGGAGGAATGCCCCGTGTGCGAGGCGGACGCCGGCACCATCACAGCGGATGAGAACCCCGTGTGCTTCGACACCGGCCTGAATGAGGCGATGATCAGCGCCACGCCCAATGGCAATGCCGTGGTGCCGACCGGTTTCGAGACGCTCTACGTGCTCACCCAAGGCGTGGGCCTCTTGGTCATCGATGCCGATGTGACCTCGGCCTTCACCGTCTTCGCCACAGGCGATTACACCATTCACACCCTCGTGTACGACCCGGGCACCTTCAACCTCGGGACCATCGAGTTCGGCGTGACCACGGGCCAGGACGTGCTCGACTACATCGCCAACAATGGGCTCTGCGCCAGCCTCGATGCGGTGGGCGCGCCCATCACTGTCCAGAACTGCACAGTGTGCGACGCGAGCGCGGGCACCTTGATCATCGACGCGAGTCCGGTCTGCCTCTTCATGGGCACGGCTCAGGTAGGCGCTTCGCACGTCACGCAGCCCGTGGAGCCCGATGGGTACGCGACGGCGTACGCGCTCACGCAGGGCCCCGGCCTGGTGATCGTGGCGATCAACCTGGGCCCGGTGTTCACCATCAGCCAGCCAGGTGACTACACCGTGCACACCCTCGTCTTCGACCCGAACACCATTGACCCCGGCCTCATCGAGCTGGGCGTGACCACCGGCTTTGACATCAATGCGCTGCTCATCCAGGGCGGTGGCAGCATCTGCGGAGCGCTCGACGTGGCCGGCGCATCGGTGACGGTGGAGGATTGCAGCCCGGCGAACGACGATTGCATCAATGCCGCGCCGCTGGCGATCAATGCCGAGGACGATTGCCCGGCCAATGCCGTGGCCGGCGATAACGGCTATGCCGACGCGGATGGCGGCGTGCCCAGCTGCGACCAGGCCGGCAGCTATCTCTTCGATGTGTGGTACACCTTCAATGCCGGTGAGAACACGGAGGTCACTCTGGCCCTTGATCCCGGCACCATGCAGGATTGGGCCATCGCCATCTACGACGCGTGCGGCGGCAATGAGCTCGGCTGCCACCTCAACCCAGCGGCGCCAATCACCCTTAGCACTGCGGCGTTCACCGACTATGTGGTGCAGGTGTACAGCAACTTCACCAACGGGAACGGCGGCGCGTTCACCATCTGCGTGACCGGCGCCATGCCCTCCGTGGTGTGCGACGGCGGCCTGGTGCAGACCACCGGCGGCTCCTTCAGCGTGGATGTGTGCCAGGACCTCGAGGCCGATGTGATCGACTTCACCAGCAACAGCAACAGCAACGAGGAGTACAGCTATGTGCTCACCGACGACAATGACGTGATCATCACGGTGCTCGCCAGCGGGTCGCTCGACTTCAACAGCGCTCCGCTGGGTACCTACCGTGTCTGGGGCATCAGCCACAACGGCGACCTGGTGGGCGCCGATCCCGGCGAACTGGCCACCGCGATCACCAGCACGGGCACCTGCATCGCCCTGAGCAATAATTACGTGATCGTGAACGTGGAGATCTGCGACGGCATCTCCTCCGCGACCGGTACTGGCTGGAGCCTCTTCCCGAACCCGGGCAATGGCGACTTCAGCCTGCTCTCGCCCGCCGACGGCCTTGCCAGCGTGGACCTCATCGACCTCAGCGGTCGCACGGTGCGCACGGAACGCGTGAACATGGTCAAGGGCCTGCCGCACCCCATGGCGCTGGCCGGCCAGCTGGCTCCGGGCGCCTACACGGTGCGCGTTGCCAGTCAGGGCCAGGCGGCCACCCTCGGTCTGGTGGTGCGCTGAGCCTGAGATTGAACGCACGATCGGGGCGGGCCACACGGCCCGCCCCGAGTCTTTTATTGCCGTAACCACCGCCCGGCCATCGGGGTACAAGGCCCCCATGAAGCAGTTCGCCGCATGCCTGTTCCTCGTCCTCGTGGCCGGCGCCGCCATCGCGCAGCAGGTTGATACCCGCACGCTGGAGATCACCGGCCGCATCACCGACGGCGAGAAGAAGCTGGCCGGCTGCGAGGTGATCGTCTATGACGGCAACGAGGTGGTGGGCACACAGGTCACCGATAAGAACGGTCGCTTCGGCCTGGGCCTCGGCCTGCAGAAGGAGTTCGCCATCGTGTTCCAGAAAGAGGACTTCATCTCCAAGCGCATGCTCGTGGATACCCGTGCGAAGATCCCTGTTGATCTGGAGCACCTGGTGCCCATGGACCTCGAGATGAGCATGCTGCCTGCATCGAAGTACGATGGCGCGGATACCGACGTGCTCGACTTCCCCTTCGCCATCATCAAGTGGAACCGCCAGCTGCTCGCCTTCGCGCAGGACCAGCAGTACACGGCCGGCATGATGCGCGCCAACGGCGCTGTGCTGCTCCAGGCGGGCCGCTCCGTGAAGCACTGACCGCGCCTCCCGTCGCGGCTGCTACATTGCGGCTGCAATCACGCCGCCATGCCCATCCGCCGACCCTTCAATCTGCAGCAATGGATCACGGACAACCGCGACCTGCTGAAGCCGCCCGTGGGCAACAAGAACCTCTACGCCGATGCCGGCGACTACATCGTGATGATCGTGGGCGGTCCCAATGCCCGCAAGGATTACCACTTCAACGAGACCGAGGAGCTGTTCTACCAGCTCGAGGGCGACATCGAAGTGGGAATCCAGGAGGACGGCGAGGCCGTGACCATCCCCATCAGGCAGGGCGAGATGTTCCTGCTGCCCGCCAATGTGCCGCACCAGCCGCGCCGCGGTGCGAACACGGTGGGCCTGGTGATCGAGGTGAAGCGCGATGATCGCGAGATGCTCGACGGCCTCCAGTGGTACTGCGAGCAATGCAACAACCGCCTGCACGAGTACCGATTCGTGCTGCACGACATCGAGAAGGACTTCCTGCCGCGCTTCCGCGAGTTCTACGCCAGCGCCGATCTCCGCACCTGCAAGCGATGCGGCCATGTAATGGAGTCCGACCCGCGCTTCGTGTGATCGCTTACATGGCGGAGCCCTTCTCGATCGACATCCACACGCACATCCTTCCGGAGGACATACCGGATTTCGGCGCGCGTTACGGCTATCGCGGCTTCATCCATCTGGATCATCACAAGCCGGGCTGCGCGCGCATGATGATGGACGATAAGTTCTTCCGCGAGGTGCAGGCCAATTGCTGGGACCCGCGGGTGCGGATCGAGGAATGCGATGCGCAACGCGTGCATGTTCAGGTGCTGAGCACGGTTCCCGTGATGTTCAGCTATTGGGCCAAGCCGCATGATGCGCTCGACCTCTCGATGTTCCTCAACGACCACATCGCGGGCATCGTGCAGCAGTGGCCGCAGCGCTTCGTGGGCCTGGGCACCGTGCCTATGCAGGAACCGGAACTCGCCATCAAGGAACTGGAGCGCTGCAGGGCAATCGGACTTGCAGGCATCCAGATCGGCACGCACATCAACGGCATGAACCTCGGCGAGCCGCGCCTGCTCGAAGTGTTCAGGGCCTGCAAGGAAATGGGCATGGCCGTGTTCGTGCATCCGTGGGACATGATGGGCGCC
>CAZFBP010000012.1:22192-25041 GCA_964517255.1 uncultured Chryseobacterium sp. | reverse complement strand
GACGAGCGTGACGCGGTGGCCGCCTTGGGCGAAGACGTGCGCGATGCCGTTGCCCATCTGGCCGGCACCGATGACTGAGATGTTCATGCGCTGCGAATAGGGACGGCAATGTAGGGGCGCGAGATCTCGCGCCCCTACTTGCCGTCGCCTTTCAGGATGATGAGCACCGTGTAGGCGAGGATCTTCAGGTCCACCGCCAGGCTCATGTTCTCGATGTAGAGGATATCGTACTTGAGGCGGCGCACCATCTGCTGCACGTTCTCCGCGTAGCCGAATTTCACCTGGCCCCAGCTTGTGATTCCTGGCCGCACCTTGTGCAGATGCCGGTAATGCGGGGCCACCTCCATGATGGCATCGATGTAATGCTGGCGCTCCGGCCGTGGCCCCACCAGGCTCATCTCGCCCTTGAGCACGTTCCAGAATTGCGGCAGCTCATCCATGCGGGTGCGGCGCAGCCAGCGGCCCACGGGGGTGATGCGCGGGTCGTCCGAGCTGCTGAGCTGCGGACCGTTGGGCTCGGCATCGCTCATCATGCTGCGGAACTTGAGGATGGAGAATGGCCGGCCATGCTTGCCCACGCGCTCCTGCCGGAAGAAGATGGGTCCTGGTCCGCTCCACTTCACCGCGGCTCCTATGATGAGCAGCACCGGCGCGAGCGCGAGCAAGGCGCATGCGGAAACCACGATGTCCACCACCCGCTTCAGGCTGAATTGCCAGGCCGGCATGATCTCGGGATTCACCTCGATCAGCGGTGTGCCGAAGATGCTGGTCATCTTCACGGAGCCGGAGAGGATGTCGTACATGTCGGGGATCACCTTGATCCGCGCGGCGGTGCCTTCCAGCTCGTTCATGATGCGGCTCATGTGCTCGTGCTCAGTGGAATCCACGGCCACGATCACATCTTCCACCCCGTGCTGCGCGATCACGCTGCGCAGTTCGTGCCATTTGCCCAGCCGGGGCAGCACCCCGGCCAGCTGCTGGTCGCCGCCGTTCACGTTCAGGAAGCCAATGAAGCGATTGCCCGGTGACTTGGGCATGGCCTCGATCTCGTGGTACACGGCAAGCGCGCGCTCGTTGCCGCCCACCAGCACCGTATTGAAGCCGATGCGCCGTCCATGCACCTTGCGCACGGTGGCGCTGGTGATGAGGAAACGCAGCGGGAAGGTGATGCCGAAGTGCAGCACGAAGAGGGCCACGAACGAACGATAGTGGTAGCGCGTACTGGGCACCTGGTCGTCGAGGAGCAGCACGAAGAAAATCGCCAGCACGCCGATGGTGGTGACCAGCAGCGTCTGCCCAAGCTCCTTAGTGCGGTGGCGCCTGAAGACATCGCGGTAGCCGCCGATAGCCGTGTAAAGGCCGAACCAGAAGAGAGGCACGAGGAAGAGCCCTTTGAAGTAGTCGGCGTCCCATTCCAGGGGCACGTCCACCCCGAGCTTCATGGGCTCGAGCTGCAGTTTGCGGTAGGCCCAGAAGAGGGTCCAAGCCAGCGCTGCCCCTGCCACATCGGCAATCACGTACTTGGCCACCTGTGCGCGACGCGAGATCATGGCTGGATGCGCAAGAGCTTGATGTTGTCGAAGTACACCTGCGCGCTACTGCGGCTCTCGGGCAACTGCGCCTCGATGTAGATGTCGCGCTGGCTCACCGGGCTGTTGAAGAAGCCGCTCAGGTCGATGTACACCTTGCTCCACGGCATGCTTCCATCAGAGCGGTGCGTGGCCGGCAGGTAGATGTAGGGCTCGGCGCGCTGAAGGCCATCGGCCAGGTAGAGCACGCCCACGGTGATCTGCAGGTCGCCCCGGTGGTCGATCTCCAGGAAACAGGGACCGCCGAAGCTCGCGAAGTCCATATCGGAATGGATCCGTGCGAATCGGTGGGCGGCATCGAGCCGGAAGCCGGCACAGGGGCTGTTCTCCAAGTAGAGCAGTTCCGGATCGGTGGCCGGCGTGAAGCGGATCAGGTCGGTGTCGTTGTTGGCCGCATTGGTGAACAGGCTGAAGGGATCCTCGAAGCCCTCGGACCAGATGTTGGCGGCATCCACATAGCCGGTCACTGGGTCCAAGGTCACCGAGCCTTCACGTCGCAGGTCCACCGTCTGGCTCCACGGCTTGAAGAACGGATAGCGCACGCGGTCGTCGAAGGTGCCGTTCCGCTTCACTGCCGGCTCCAGCCCAATGGTGTGCGTTCCCTCGGCCAGCACAGGGATGCGCGCCGGAATCTCCCACACGCCCAAGAGCTTCTCGTCCACGGTCACCCAGGCATCGGTGACCTTGGTCGTGGATCCTCCCTGTCCCACAGTGGTGGCGAGCGAGACGGACTGGACCTCCACGAACGCAGGCACCTTGTCGCCCTTGGCGCAAGCCGCGAGGATCAGGAAGGTGAATAAGATGACGGCGTATTGTGACCGCATTCGTTGACTCGGGGCCAACGCACCGGAATGCCGATCAGTATGCGTGTTGATCATTTCGCCCCACTCATGCGCTCCAGCACCGCCATGGCCGTGCGCAATGCTTCGGTCGCTTCGCCAAGGGAGACCTTGGGAAGTGTTCCATGGCCGATGGAGTCGGCGAACGCGGCCAATTCCTCGCGGATGGCATTCACCGGCTTGGCCTCCGGCTTCTCAAAGGAGATCTCGCGAACACCCTTCCCGTGGCCCAGGTCAATGGTCACGGCGAACGGATCGGCTTCTCCTTCCACGGCCCGCATGCGCACGATCTCTGCCTGCTTCGCCAGCATGTCCACGGAGATGTAGGCATCGCGCTGGAAGAAGCGGCACTTGCGCATGTTCTTCAGACTGATCCGGCTGGCGGTGAGGTTGGCCACACAGCCGTTCTCGAAGCCGATGC
>CAZFBP010000012.1:0-22182 GCA_964517255.1 uncultured Chryseobacterium sp. | reverse complement strand
TCGGGGGTGTCGCTCACCACGGCCACCCCGCTGGCATGCACCGAAGCCACCGGGCTGCGCACCACGTTGAGCACCAAATCGATGTCGTGGATCATCAGGTCGAGCACCACGCTCACGTCGGTGCCGCGCGGGTTCCACTGCGCCAACCGATGCCCCTCGATGAACATTGGACGGTCGAAGTAGGGCAGTGCTGCTTGGAAGGCCGGGTTGAAGCGTTCGACATGGCCCACCTGGACCATGCGCTGCGCGGTTTCCGCAGCGCGGAGCAGGTCCTCGGCCTCGGCCACCGTGACCGTCACGGGCTTCTCGATGAACGCGTGCAGCCCGGCGCCGAGCGCCTGCTTGGCCAACTGGTGGTGCGCCGTGGTGGGGGTCACGATGTCCACGGCCTGCACTAGTCCCATGAGGTGCTCGGCGGAATCGAGGCCCTTCACCCCGAACTCGCGCGTGATCGCCTCGCGCTTCTCCGGGTGCGGGTCGAAGACCCCGACCACATCGAAGGCTGGAACCTCCAGCAACTGCTGCACATGGATCCGGCCCAAATGGCCTGCGCCAAGCACACCGATGCGTATGCGCTCGTTATCGTTCATAGGAATGGCCGTTTCGGAAAAGGCGCGCAAAAATAGCCGGGACCTCTGCTTCGGATGGCCGGTACATTTGCCCGCGTTCATGCGCCGCACAGACGATTACCGGCACCAGGGCCTTCGCCGTCGGCTCATCGAGCACTTGCGCGGCAAAGGGATCGTCTCAGAAACCGTGCTCGCCGCCATGGGTCGCGTGCCGCGCCACCTGTTCATTGACGATACCGCGTTCCAGTCCAGGGCGTACGAAGACAGCGCCTTCCCGATTCCCTGTGGCCAGACCATTTCACAGCCCTATACTGTTGCCTTTCAGACCGAGTTGCTCGCAGCCAGACCCGGACAACGCTTCCTTGAAGTGGGCACGGGCAGCGGTTACCAGACCGCCGTGCTCTGCGAACTGGGGCTGAAGGTGTTCAGCATCGAGCGTCACAAGCCCTTGTACCTGCAGACGAAGGAGCGGCTGACCCGCCTCGACTATTCCCCGAGCCTTTCGCATGGCGATGGATTCGCGGGCCTTCCACGAGAGGCGCCATTCGACGGCATCATCGTCACTTGCGGGGCGCCATTCGTGCCCGCCGCTCTGCTGGAGCAGTTGAAGCCGCTGGGCCGCTTGGTCATTCCAGTTGGGGAGGGTGAGGTGCAACGGATGACCCTGATCGTGAAGGATAGGAATGGCGAGACCACCAGCACGGTGAGGGGTGATTTCCGGTTCGTTCCTATGCTCGCGGAGAAGAGCAGCTGAAGCCGTCGCCATTCGCGCTGGTGGCCGCTCCCCAAGGCGATGGCCCCCACTGCGGAGCCCCCTACTATCACAGGTTCTCATCCTTGGTCAATTGCTCCGTTATGAACATTCACGCATTGGTCGCACAGCAAATGGTTGATAATGTGAAGCGCTCAAACTATGTTTGCGGCCGCCCGATCCTACTTTTGGCCGGGTTCAAAAGGCAAAAAACCAAACCAAGCCCAATGAAAAAGACGCTACTGTCCTTCGCTTTGCTGGGTCTCTGCTCTGTGGCGAGCGCCCAGCTCTCCACCCGGGAGAACCAGGATACCCGGTACAAATTCGGCGGCCGCCCAGTGGCCGGCGACATGGCCCTGGTCTTCGGACTCACGATTAACAACGCCGCTTTCGGTGAGGAGGCTGATTCCACGCGCAGCATCAGCACGTGGAACCGCCTTAGCCGCGGCAACCTATTGACCTTCAAGAAGTTCATCGACAACGACATGGCCATCCGCGCGGGCTTCCGCCTCGCCCGTGATTCGCGCTCCGTCAAAGGTGAAGTTGACTCTACCGAATTCATTCAGGCTGACCTGGCCGAGTTCGAGTACAAGGAGAGCACCCGTGAGTACATGCTGGTGCCCGGCATCGAGAAGCACTTCAACAGCGCGAACATCTTCGATGTGTACGCCGGTGCTGATCTCTACCTTGGCTTTGGCCGCGATCGCTCGGTACGCTCCTACACCTTCCGCGACACGGACAACAATTCCATCACCAAGGAGACCACTCCTTACACCATCGTGGGTCTGGGTGGCATCGTGGGCTTCAATGTCTTCGTCCTCGACCTGCCTGTGGCGCTTGGCGTGGAATACGGCTGGAGCGCCTTCTGGCAGCTTGGCAACAAGACCAAGCATGAGGTCACCAGTGGCGATGATTCATGGGAGTACTACACCGTAGGCAATGACCCGAACGCGGCTGCGCAGGGCAACGAGGCCAACGGCCAGTACAGCAGCGTGAAGCAGAAGTACATGACCATGGACACCAACGACCAGGTGCGCGTGGTGCTCAACATCTACTTCAACTAAGCAACCACTACGTAACCACAAGCAGCAATGAAGAAGATCAAAGCCATCATCCTGCTGCCACTGGCCGTAGTGCTTCTGTTCTCCTCGTGTACTACGTACACCAAGTCGATCGCGGGCACCTCGGTGCAGACGCAGATCCACTTCAAGATGGAGGACCTCGAGTACATCGGTGATGTGAGCGGCACGGCCACCCAGAGCTTCCTGTTCGGAGTGCTCCCGATCGGCGGCCGCCGCTTCCATGTGGCCAACATCGGCGGTTCCGGGATCATCCCCCAGGATCGCATGACCAACAATGCCCTTTACGACGCGCTCATGCAGCGTGAGGATGCGGACTTCGTGCTCCCCATCAGCAGCAGCAGCGTGCAAGACATGATGTTCCTGGGCAACCGCACCACCCTCACGGTGCGTGCGAAGGCCTTCCGCATCAAGTCGAAGTAAGGGTTCATCAAGAACCGGAACGGGAGCCGCGGCCTAATGGTCGCGGCTCCTGCTTTTCAGGGATACATTCGCACCTGATCGCCCGGCGTAACAGCGCCAAGACGCACTCCATGCACAAGCCCACACAGAGCCTTCCTTTCTTCGCCGCCGCCCTCCTGCTGATCAGCGCGTGCAAGCGCGAGAACGAGATTCCGGTCCTTACCGTCACGCCTAGCTCACCAGTGCTGGCCGTGACATCAGGGAATGTGATCACGTTCGGTATCAGCGGCACATCCGATAAATCGAACCTGAGCCGCTTGCTGATCACTTCGAAGCGGGAGAATGACTTCACCATCACCTTGGTGGACTCTGCGATCACCGGCAAGTCGTTCAACTGGACTTGGGAGTACCAGATACCGCACGCGGCTGAAGCGTACGCGAACAAGCTCACCTTCGAGCTTTACGAGGCCGATGGCGATCACATGTCAACGAAGCGCACCCTGAGCGTCACCTTAGGAGCTATCCTGCTCACGGAGTCCGCCGGCCATCAATTCTACTCGCGCAACTCCGCCATGCACGGCGAATCGGCGTTCGACCTGGAGGAACGCCTGCCGGTGCTCTACACCGTTGACAGCGCGCGTCGTGATGTCCAGGACGATCCCGATTCGGGCAGCCAGACGGAGATCAGCCGCACATGGATCTCGCCCGCCGGTGGCCGCATGGTGCGCTTCAACGGCTTCGATTACGCCAACGCCACCAATGTGAGCGTGCGCAATGCCTTCAACTCGGGCGTGCCAGTGGAGGAACTCACGAGCGTGGCGGTGAACGACATCATCATCGTGAAGCTGGGCAGTTTGCCCGTGAACGTGAGCCACTACGCCGTGCTGCGCATCACCGACATACTCGATGAGGCGGGCACCGCTGACAATGACCGCTACACCTTCAACATGAAGTGGGCGGTGTTCGTGGAATAGCGCCTTCCCACCATGCTTCCCGTGCTCAGCCCGCAGGCCATCCGCGAGGCCGATGCATGGGCGATGGCGCATGAGCCCATCAGTTCCATTGCCTTGATGGAGCGCGCCGCTCGCGCGTGCACGGACCGCCTGCTTGAGCGCATCGCAGAAGGCCGGTTCGGCCCGGTGCGATCCGTTCACGTGGTGGCCGGCATGGGCAACAACGGGGGCGACGGACTGGCGATGGCGCGCATGCTCGCTCAGACGGGCCTGATGACCACCGTGACGCGCGTGCGCTGCAGACCAGAGCCATCGCCTGACAATGAACGGAACGCTGTCTTGCTTCGGGAAGCAGGTGCCCGCTCGGTCGATGCGCGTTCGCGCGATGACCTGTCGTTCGCGGATGCGGACCTCATCATCGATGCGCTCTTCGGAACAGGGTTGAACGCTACTCTGACCGATCTCGCCAAGGAGGCGGTGCAATTGGTTAGCGGGAGCGGGCGCCCGGTGGTGGCCATCGACATGCCTTCAGGGCTCTTCGCCGATGACAACTCGCGCAATGATCCGGAGGCCATTGTTCGCGCTTCGCTTACGCTCACGTTGGAGGTGCCCAAGCTCAGCCTCTTCTTCGCGGAGAATGCCGGCTACGTGGGTGATTGGGAGGTGGTGCCGATCGGTTTGGATGCGGGCTTCGTCCGAGGGCAACCAACGGCGTTCCACCTGATTGAAGCGAACGATGCGCATTCCTCAATCCGTTCCCGGTCGCGCTTCAGCCACAAGGGGACATTCGGGCACGCGCTGCTCGCCGGTGGAAGCCCCGGGAAGATGGGGGCGATGATCTTGGCCGTCAAGGCCGCATTGCGCAGCGGAGCCGGACTGGTAACGGCCGCAGTACCTGGTTGGGGCGTGGCGATCCTGCAGGCATCCGCGCCAGAGGCGATGTGCGCCACGGGCATTGGAGTGAGCGTTCTGGAGGCGCTGCCCATGATCGATGGGTTCACCGCGATCGGCATCGGGCCTGGTCTATCAACGGATGACCAGGTACATGGCGTGCTGGAAATGCTGTTGCGCGACGCGCGAGTGCCGCTTGTGATCGATGCCGACGCGCTGAACATCCTTGCGAGGCACCCGCGCTTGCTCGACACGCTTCCGCAGCGAACGGTCCTCACCCCGCATCCCAAGGAGTTCGAGCGCCTGGTGGGCTCCACCTACTCTTCAGGGCACGACCGGTTGCATGCCGCGCGGTCCGCTGCGCAGCGATGGCGCTGCCACATCATGCTGAAAGGCGCATTCACGGCGATCTGCTCGCCGGAAGGCCAAGTGCTCTTCAATCCGACCGGGAACCCTGGAATGGCCAAAGGCGGCAGCGGCGATGCGCTCACCGGTCTTCTCACGGGCCTGCTCGCTCAGGGCTATGCTCCCGGTGACGCCTGCTTGCTTGGCGCCTACCTGCACGGGTTCGCTGGCGACCTGGCCGCCGCTCGCCTCACGCAGGATGGCATGACGGCGCTGGATCTGGTTGATGCGCTACCGCTGGCCTGGGGATCAGTCTCCCGGTCCTTAGCCGGGGCCAAGTGTTGAAGCAGACCGAATTAGAACGACCGAGCCCCGCGCGCAGCGCGGGGCTCGGAGTACGTACAGGCGGATCGTCCTAATTGGCCTTCTCATCCTCCGCGCATTGCTCCTTGGTCTTGTTGAAGGCCGCCAAGTAATCCTTGGAATCCGGGTTGGCCAGATAGACCTCCTTGAAGAGAGCGAGTGCTTCCTTGCATTGGCCTTGCGCAAGCAGGATGAGGCCGTAGTTGTATTTGGCCTTGAGCTTGGCGGAAGGCTTCAATTCGCGCTCCTGGATCTCCTTGATGATGCGCACCGCGTCATTCGAATCACCGACGTTGGCGAGTGCGATGGCGCCTTCCAAGTCCTTTTTGAAGCTCGGGTCGCTCTTCAGCTCGATGATCTCCTCCTTAACGCACGGGTTCACCAGACAGTCGAATTTCACCCCCCAGTCATCGAGCGCTTTCCGCTGCATCACCGAATGCTGTGGGCTGCCCGGCGTGAAGGCCACGCCAACCTTCGAGTCCTTGATGCTCACATCCACGGTGAATTGATCGATGGTTGCGCCTGTCTTGGGGTCGATGAGCATGACGTTCACCGCGAGGACATAATAGACCGTATTCACCGATATCGCGGGTCCGCGATAGACTTTCGACTGGTTATGGCTGTCGGAGACTTCATCCTGCTGCACCCTTCCAACCAGCATCAGGTCGGCCCCAACGAGCTTGCCGAGCTGAACGGCGGTGGACTCGTCGAAGGCGCCGCTATGCTGTTTCTTCTGCTCCGTCATGATGCCCTCGAGCCTGTTGCGATCGAACACCGTGAATTGCGTGGGCTGCTTGAAGAAGGCCTGCCCGATCTTCTCGGAAATATCCAGTGAGCGTGGAGTGACGCTTTGGTCAGCGCCGATGAAATCGCCGATGGCGATCTTATGATACTTGGTCCAATCACGTTCAGCATTCCTGCGGAACTTCACAGGGAGTTCAAGCACTTGCGCGGAGGCGAACAGCCCCAAGCTGCCGAGCGTGAATACGAGTGATGGCCTTAAGATGGAGTTCATGGTAGGTGGGTTTGGTTGGTTCGAATGGCTACAGCCAAGGGTTATGCCAAACATAAAAAACATCAACGACTAAACCATGAGGTCCACGGCAATCGATCGGGACGGCGCGGCGCGTGTGGGGCATTGACCTCACCGCACGAGGCTTCGATCAGCCCTTCAGCACTTGCCTGCTGATGACCAGCTTCTGGATCTCGCTAGTGCCTTCGCCGATGGTGCAGAGCTTGCTGTCGCGGTACTGCTTCTCCACAGGGAAGTCCTTGGTGTAGCCGTAGCCGCCGTGGATCTGCACCGCTTCGTTGCTGGCCCATACCGCCACCTCGCTGGCGTAATACTTCGCCATGGCGCTCTCCTTGGTCATCTTCTTGCCGCGGTTCTTCAGGTCGGCGGCCTGCAGCGTGAGCAGTTCGGCGGCTTCGATGCGCGTGGCCATATCAGCAAGCTTGAAGGCGATGGCCTGGAAGCCAGCGATGGGCTGGCCGAATTGCTCGCGCTCCTTGGCGTACTTCACGCTGGCATCGAAAGCGCCTTTCGCGATGCCCAGGCTCAGTGCCGCGATGCTGATGCGCCCGCCATCGAGGATCTTCATGGCCTGTTGGAAGCCCTCGCCCACATTGCCGAGCACGTTCTCCTGCGGAATGCGGCACTCCTCGAAGATCACTTCGGCGGTCTCGCTGGCGCGCATGCCCAGCTTGTTCTCCTTCTTGCCCGCCTTCAAGCCGGGC
This sequence comes from uncultured Chryseobacterium sp., assembly GCA_964517255.1. Lineage (GTDB taxonomy): Bacteria > Bacteroidota > Bacteroidia > Flavobacteriales_F > PHOS-HE28 > PHOS-HE28. The sequence continues at coordinate 15,092 of CAZFBP010000012.1, read as the reverse complement.
GTGCCGCGCTCCACCACGAAGGCGGTCATGCCCTTGCTGTCGAGCAGCTCGCCGGTGCGGGCGATCACCACCACCGCGTCGCTGCTGATGCCGTGCGTGATCCAGCACTTGGTGCCGTTGAGCACCCAACTGTTGCCCTCTTTGCGCGCGGTGCATTTCATGCGCATGGCATCGCTGCCGGTGTTGGGCTCGGTGAGTGCCCATGCACCGATCCATTGGCCGGTGGCCAGCTTGGGGAGCCAACGTCTCTTTTGCTCTTCGTTGGCGAAGTAGAGGATGTGGCCCGTGCAGAGGCTGTTGTGGGCGGCCACGCTCAACCCCACGCTTCCGCAGATGCGCGCCACTTCCACGATGGTGCTGATGTACTCGTAATAGCCCAGCCCCGCGCCGCCGTACTCCTCGGGCACCAGCACGCCGAGCATGCCAGCCGGGCCGAAATGGTTGCGGAAGAGCTCCGCTGGGAAGTGCTGGCGCTCGTCCCAATCCATCAAGTGGGGGCGAAGCTCTTTCTCGCAGAGGTCGCGCACGGCTTGCGCGATCATGGTCTGGCTCTCGGTCGTCGCGAATTCCATCGGTTCAGTCAGTAAGTGAGCAAGGTAACCACCTTGGCGTTGTAGGGTTGCAGCTTGCGTAGCCCCTCGAGGAAGCTCAGTTCGATCAGGAAGGAGAAGCCCGCCACGCTGCCGCCTTGCATGCGCACGAGTTCCGCAGCGGCCGCCGCAGTGCCACCGGTGGCGAGCAGGTCATCGTGCACCAGCACGCGCATGCCGGGGCGAATGGTATCCACATGCATCTCTACCTCGGCACTGCCGTACTCCAGATCGTACTTGTGGCTCACCGTCTTCCACGGGAGCTTCCCCTTCTTCCGCACGGTGAGGAAAGGCACGCCGAGGGAGAGGGCCAGAGGCATCCCGAAGAGGAAGCCGCGGCTCTCGATCCCCGCGATGGCATCCACCGGAACATCCTGGAGCTGTTGGCGGAAGCCCTCCGTGATGGCGCGGCACAGCAGTGGATCCTCCAGCACGGGTGTGATGTCGCGGAAGAGGATGCCGGGCTTGGGGAAATCGGGCACGGCGCGGATGGCCGATGCGATGCGCTGCTGCAGGGCGTTCACTCCACGCTCAGATAGGGCGCAAGTTTACGGTAGAGGGCTTCATCGATCAAGTGGATGGAACGGATGGCGGCCACTTCCTTGAACGGGCCGTGCTGCTGTCGGTAGGCCACTATGGGCCTGGCCAGCTTCCAGCGGATGTACGGGTGCGCGGCGAGTTCCTCCGCAGTGCAGGTGTTCAGCGGAATCCGGCGGATCATGAGCGTGTCGAGCGTGAGCAGTTCCTTCAGGCGAGCCACGGCGTCGGGCTTGTCCTGCAGCAGGTACACCTCAGCGAGCTGATCCAACGCGTAGTAGCCGCCCAGGCCATCGCGGTACTTCACGATGCCGCGCGCGAAGGCCGGCCCGATGCCCGGAAGCGCGATCAGGGCCGTGGTGTCGGCCGTGTTCACTTCCACCTTGCGCAGCGGTTCCCTGGCAGGCCTCGGCGCGAAGCGATCCTCCTGCCTGACGAACGGTGTTCGTGACTGCTGATCGTTGCGAGCGCCTTGCGGCTTCTCGCTTCGCGCGGGCGCGCTGTCGGGCAAGAGGATGAAGGGCCTGAGCCGCTCGAACTGCTCGGCGCGTATGGTGTACATCTTCCTCACATCGGCCTTGCTGCGGAAGCGGCCGCCTTTGTCGCGGTAGCGCATGATGGCCGCGGCCTGCCTGGCGCTAAGCCCCAGCCGCTGCCACTCCTCCTCGCCGATGTGGTTGGGGTCGAAGGGAAATGGCTCCGCGTCAGCCGGGGATTTGACGGGATCGATTCGGGCACTGTCACGCGCGGCGAGCCACGCTTCCATCTGCGCGCGAATCGGCTCCAGATCGGCAGTTGAGGGCTTGTAGCGGGTCTGGTAGTAGTACAGCGCGCCGATGGCCAGCGCCAGCAGCAGCATGGCGGCTGCGTTGCCGCGCCGCTCGGTCTTGTGAAGGGATAGCAGGTCGCGTAGCTGCTCCTTGAACGGACGGTTGGCGAAGCGCTGCCGCTCGCGTTCGCGATCAGGCGGCCGGCTCATGGCGTGTCAGCGTGGAACGTCGTCGTTCTCCGAATAGCTGTCCGGCTCCTTCTTCGGCGGCGTTGTGAGCACGCGGTAGAAGAAGTAAACGGTGATGGCGGTAACGCTGCATACCGCAAAGAGCATGAGGGCGAGGGCTTCGGTCTTCATGGCGTCACATGGTCCAATTGCTTCTTCCGCTTGAGGTAGGCTACACGTACGAACCAGGCGATGGCCAGGAAGAGCGTGATGAGCACGGCACGCCCTACCCAGACTTGCCAAGGCACGGGCTTCGTGAGGTTCTCCCAGATGGTCGGAAGCGACTTGAAGAACACGAAGCCCAGGAACAGCGGCGTGACGTACTGGATGATGTAGCGGAAGATCACCGGCACTTTGATGTCGGCGCCGTGGTTGATCTCCGCCCATCCCTTGCCCATGCCGAACACCCAGGTGAAGAGGATGATCTCGAAGAGCGCGAATACGACCAGGCTCACGGTGCCCGCCCAATAATCGTATTCGTCGAAGACGCCTTCCTGGAACCAGATCACGCAGGGCAGCCCGAGCAGCAGCACCAAGCCGCCGAAGAACCACGCCGCAGGACGGTGCTTCCAGCCAAACTCATCCTTCAGGAAGCCCATGACCGGCGTGCCCATGGCCAGGGAACTGGTGATGCCCGCGAAGAAGAGCAGGCCAAACCAGCAGATGCCGGCCACCGCCGCGAGCGCGGGTCCCCATTGCGTGAAGAGGTAGGGCAGCGTGCGGAAGCCAAGGCCGAGCCCGCCGGTCTGGGTGAGCTCCACCACCTTCTCGATGCCGAGGTAGCCGATGCTGATCGGGATGATGATCGCCGCGCCCAGCACGACCTCCACGAATTCGTTCATCCAACCGGCGCTCATGGCGTTCAGCGCGATATCGTCCTTCTTGCGCACATAGCTCGCGTAGCACTGGATGGATCCCATGCCCACGCTCAGCGTGAAGAAGATCTGGCCCGCAGCGGCCAGCCACACCTTGCCGCTCCAGATGCTGCTGTAATCGGGTGTCCACAGGAAATTGAGGCCGAGCGTGCCGTCGTTCACAGCGCCGTGCTCGCCGGCCTTCAGCGTTACGCCGCGCACGGCCAGGAGAATCCCGAACAGGATGAGCAAGGGCATGCCGATCTTGGCCACTTTCTCCACCCCGCCTTGCAGGCCGCGTGCGAGTATCCATGTGTTCAGCGCCAAGCAGAGCAGCCAGAAGATGATCGACTCGAATGGAATGCCCGTGGTGGTGGTGCCCACGTCAACGTAATTGGTGAAGAAGGCCGCTACGTCCTCGGCGCTCTGCCCTTGGAAAGTGCCCACCACGCTGTGCCAGATGTAGCTCAGCGTCCAGCTCTCCAGGTAGCAGTAGTAGGAAGCGACGGCCAGGTTGGTGAATATGCCGAACACGCCGATGTACTTCCATAGGGCGCGCTTCGGGTCCATCTGGTGCAGGATGAAGGGCGTGCTGTGGTGACCATGCCTTCCACCGAAGCGGCCCATGCTCCATTCCACCCATAGCAACGGGATGCCCATGAGCAGGAAGCAGATGAGATAGGGGATGATGAACGCGCCGCCGCCATTCTGGATGGCCTGCACCGGGAAGCGCAAGAAGTTGCCCAGGCCCACGGCGTTGCCGGCCATGGCCAGGATCAGGCCCACGCGCGAGCCCCAGGAATCTTTCTGCGCCAACGTCATGCGTTTCGGTTAAGGCTCGCCAATATACGCGGGGGCCAATTCCAAAAGCGGGTGGGGGTTGTTGGTTGAGGAAGTTGAGGGTTGGCAGCTCAGGCCTCAGCCGTTCAACTGCTCCTTCAGCACCGCCAGCCCTGCCTCGAAGCCGCGCGGCGCATAGCCCAGTTCACGGCGGGCCTTGTCCAGAACGAAGCCCGTGCGCGGCGGGCGTTTGGCTGGCTGGCCGAGCGTGTCGCTCTTCACCGCTGTTACCACCGAGCTGTTCAGATGGAAGAAAGCACCCACGCGCCGCACCAGTTCCAGGATGCTCATGCCATCGGGGCCGCTCAGGTTGAAGATGCCCGTGGCCTTGCGCTTCGCGATGCGGATGCAGCCGTCGGCGAGGTCCTCGGCCAGGGTGGGCATGCGCCATTGGTCGTCCACCACCTTGATGGGCTGGCCTTTCTCCAACGCGCTCTTCGCCCAGAGCACCACATTGCTTCGGCTCAAGCCCGGCGCCACGCCATAGACGATGATGGTGCGCGCGATGGCCCACTTGTCGAGGCCCGCGCGCATCACGATCCGCTCGCCCTCGAGCTTGCTGTGGCCATAGATGCTGAGGGGCGCGGGCGCATCGTCCTCGCGATAGGGGCCGTTCAGCCCGTCGAAGATGAAATCGGTGCTGAGGAAGATGAGGTGGCTGATGTGGCGCTTAGCCGCGTCAACCAAGTGGTGCGTGGCGGTGATGTTCTGCAGGCGGCAGGTCTCAGGGTCCGTCTCGCACGCATCCACGTTGGTCATGGCCGCGCCGTGGATCACCGCATCGGGCCGCGTTTCATCGAACACGCGATCCACGTCTGCCTTGGAGGTGATGTCGAGGGCGTGATAGCGCGTGCCGAGTGGAGCGGGGGTGCGATCGTCGCCACGACTGGTGGCGATCAACTCCACTTCCGCATCATCGCGCAAGGCGTTCACGAGCTTCTGGCCCAGCAGGCCGTTCGATCCAGTGATCAGGATTCGCAGTTTCTCTGGCATGGCATGCGTCTTCGCGCTAGGGGGCGTCGGCAATAGCGTGCGAATCTATCCGTGCGGTCACCGCGACCGCTGCACCAGCGCCACGGCGTACGCGCAGGCACCTTCCTCGCGGCCCACGAAGCCCATGCGCTCGTTGGTGGTGGCCTTGATGCTCACCGCGTCCTCCGCGACGCCGAGGATGGGCGCCAGGGCCACGCGCATGGCCGCCGCATGGGGCATCACCTTGGGGCGCTCCATCACTAGCGTGCAGTCCACGTTCACGGCGCTCCATCCGCGCGCGTGCAGCAATTCAACAACCGCCATGAGCAGGCGCTTGCTGTCGGCGCCTTTCCATTCGGCGTCGGAGTTCGGGAAGTGCTGGCCGATGTCGCCGAGGGCCACGGCGCCCAGCAATGCATCGCAGATGGCGTGCAGCAGCACGTCAGCATCGCTATGCCCATCGAGGCCTTGATCATGCGGGATGCGGACTCCACCGAGCCAGAGTTCACGACCCTGGGCCAGCCGGTGCGCGTCGTACCCGAAACCGATGCGGAAGGAAGGGCTGCCCGCGGGCGCCATCACTCGGCCTTCTTCTTCTTGCCAGCCTTGCCGTCGAAGATGAAGCCCAAGGTGAAGCGCAAGGTGTTGGCCAGCGGGCTGCGCTGCTGGCTGGCGATCAGGTAGCTCATGTCCAGGGCGAACTTGCTGTAGCGCAGGCCCAGGCCCACCGTGAAGTACTGCCGGTTGCCCTTGTTGTAATGCTCGTGGAAGTAGCCCGCGCGGAAGGCGAACTGCTTGGCGTACCAGTACTCCAGGCCACCGGCGAAGTTGATCTCCTGCCACTCCTCGCGGCCTTTGCTCCCCTCGAGTATGGTGTAGCTGGTGCTGTCCTCGTTGAAGATCACCACGCCAGGAGCATCGCTGAAGCTCCCGAAGATGCCATCGGCCACGCCCACGTTGGGCGAGCGCCCACTGATCACGAGTGTCTCGTTCGTTTGCGGGTCCTTGGTGCCCTTCGGGTCGTACACCGGCGGCGTGGGCACCAGCAGCTTGTTCACGTCGAGGTTTGCGGTGAGGCTGTTGTAATCATCAAGATCAACGGTGAAGGCGGGTCCGAGTCGTAGATTAATCGGGATGAAGTCCTTGTTGGCCGAAGAGGTGTAGCTCATCTTGGCGCCCACATTGCTCACGTTGAGGCCGAAAGCGAAGGTGGCGTCCTTCTCACCGAGCTGCATGTCGGCCTTCTGGTAGAAGAAGCTCACATCGGCCGCCACGCTCTGGCCGGCCTTGCTGGTGGCGCCCTGCACGCTGATGCCGCCGGTCAGGTTGCTGTTGATGTAACGGATGGCGATGCCGCCCGAGAAGTGGTCGCTGAATTTCTGGGCGAAGGCGACATCCAGCGCGAACTCGGCCGGCTTGAATTCCCGGATGGTGCTGCCGTTGATATCGGTGAAGGTGATGCTGCCCAGGTTGAAGTAGCGAAGGCTGCCACCGATCGCGCTACGGTCGTTCGCGAGTTTCTTGTACCCGGTAACGTAGGCCAGGCTCATGTCGGGCACCAGCTTGCGCAGCCAAGGGCTGTAGCTGATGCTGAACTCGCCGGCCTTCTCGGCGAAGGCCAGCTTCGAGGGGTTCCAGTGGATCGAGTTCGCATCGGGGGAGACGGCCACTCCCGCATCGCCCATGCCGCCAGCGCGGCTGTCCACGGAGATCATCAGGAAGGGCACCGCCGTGGTGATGGTGTTCATGAAGCCCTCCTTGCAGTCGCGGCCGTTGAGCTGGTTCACGCAGGCTTTGTTCTGAGCCATTGCGGACGGCAGTGCAGCAACCGCGAGAGCGACGGCCAAGGGGAACTTCAATACGGTCCTATTAATCATCAGGGCTGGGGCGTGGAAAGGGCTGCGAATATACTGGCGGTCCGGCGGTTGCGCTGTCATCTGAGAATCACGAGTTTCTCGAATTCCTCGGCCTTGGCGCCATCCTGCGCGGCCACGCTGAGGCGGTACACGTACACGCCGCGGCCCAAGGGGTCGCCGAAGTCGTCGCGACCGTCCCAAGCCAGCGGCTCGGCCCGGAATCCGTCGCACGACAGCCTTCGGCTCAGGGTCTTCACCAAGCGGCCGCTCACCGTGAACACCTGCACTTGGGCCTCGAGGGTGGCGCAGGGCCGATTGTGCTCGAAGTAGAACTCCGTGCGGGTGGTGAAGGGGTTGGGGTAGTTGAGCACGTGGTCGAGGGCGAGTTCTGCGCTGGAGGCTACAACGAATTCGGTGCTTGTCTGGTTCGAGTTGTTGTGGGTGTCCCAGGCCTTGAGGGTGAGGGTGTGCCGACCCTCGGCCAGCTTGCCGAACCGGTAGCGCACCTGCCCGCTCCTGTAGGTGTCGAGGTCGGCTTCGTAGAGGTCGTTGAGCACGAAGGCCTGCTCGGTATTCTCATCCAGGGTGGCCAGTAGATCGTGGCCGATGCTCGAGCCCACGGTGTTGATGCCGCTGTCGTCGAAGAGCTTCGCGAAGAGCAGCGGTGTCTCGTTGGTGATTCCACCGCGCACGAATCGCTCGTCATTCAGGAAGACATCGATGCGCGGGCCGGTGCCATCGGTTAGGAAATCGCTCGCCGTGCCACCCACGATAGGGTCGTTGTCGTAGCCGCACGCGTTGGCCATTGAGTTCTCCGCATAGAAGGCCAGTCGACCTTTGCCGAACTGATAGTTGATGTCTTTGGGCACCATGAAGGTGAAGGAGAAGGCGCCATTGGTCACTGTGGCGCGCCCGCGGTAGATCACGTTCTTCCTGACCTTGAAGTTGAAGGGCCCGCCGCCATCGTTCGCCAGGGTGCTTTGCGAGGTCTGCTTGTCATAGACGATGGGCACCACGATTCCATTGAAGTCTTGCACCAATTGGCCATTCGAATCCTCCACCTGGCCTTGCACGCGCACCACGCTCAGGGCCGTGAGTGTGTCGATCGGCTGGCCCAGGGTGTCCGTCATGGCGGTTACGCGGATGCTGTGCCGGGGCACGGCCAGCGGCATGCTGGGATCGCCAAGCAGGGCGAAGTTGCGGTGATTGCGAAGCGTGTTGTGCACGAACGCGATGTCGTGCTTGGTGTAGGCGAAGGCGTCGCCGATGCGCGCCGGGCGCCCCAGGCTGTCGGTGGCTTGGAAGATGTGGTCGTAGAAGAAATTGGCCAATCGGAAGTTCTGGCTGCTGTATGCCAGGCGAGTGGTGGTCATGAGGGCGACACCGCCTCCGGACGGATTCAGAAGCACGAATTCACCTGCCGAGGTGCGGCCCGGATCGTCCCAACGGCTGAACTCGCAGGTGGCCGTCATGAATACTGGTAGCCGGTCCTTGTTGCTCCATTCCAGGATCGTGGTGTTGTCCAGCAGCCGCTCATGCGCCCAGCCGACCTCGCCGCCGTGGCCCACGTAGTTCACCACCAACAGGCCCTTCTGCACCTTGTCGCGCAGGTCAATGGTGGCTTGCGGATAGCGCTGCCCGCCTGGCGTGGAGACCTGCTGATAGGCGTCGAGGTAGATCTTGTCCACATTGAGGTACGGATGTTCTCGCTCCACGCGTCGGGCGAGTGAATCGCTTTGATCCATGTGGATCACGCCCTCGAAGCCGTCACCGCTCTGGTCGTCGCTCACGAAGAGCACATGGGTGCGCCAGTCCGCGATGCCGCCATCGCCGTCGTTCGCGCAGCTGCCGCCAGTGGCGCTCATGCCCCGGAGCAAGTCGTATCCAAGGATCTTATCCACCACTTGCCGCGCCTGTTCCGTGGTGTGCACCGTGAGGCGGCCCACGCCAATGTCCAGCAGGTCGCCCGTGCCTTCACCTTCGTCGGCATCGAGCAGCCCGAAGTAATCGTCGGAGGTGTAGGAGCGCGAGTAGTCGATGGCATCCTCGGTCTGGTAAGAGGGCATCAGATTCTGGTTGCTGCCGCTGAGGGAGAAATTGTTGTAGGATCCGTCGCCGAAGAGCAGCAGGTAACGCGGCATCAGCGTTTCATCCGTGCCGGCCCGGTCGTAGAGCATGCGCATGTAGCGCTTGATCGCCGTGGCGTCGCGCGTTCCGCCGGAGAATTCGTTGAACACCTGCTGCAGTGGCAGCAGCCGCACGGAGAGCCCCTCATCGATGCGGCGGCTGGCCAGGCGCTGGGCCTGTCCCAAGAGCTCGGCCGGGCTCACGATCACCAAGTCCGTGGGGTTCGGCGTAGCGTGCAGGTCCTGAGCGACGGCACGGCCCACGGCCACCGGCGTGAGGTAATTGATGTCGCGGAACGCGATGAACTCGCGCAGCGACTCGGTGGGCACCCTGAAGATCCGCTGGTTCCCATTGGAGGAATAGTCGATGCTTCCCGGATTGAGCGGATCGGTGATGTCCCAGATGCGCTGGGCCAGCTGCGCCTGCTCCATCACGAATTCGCTCACTTCTCCAGGTCCTTGAGAATCGAGCGAGCGGAACGTGAGTTGGTCGCCGGACATGCGCAAGGAGCGCACGCAGTTGAGGCGGAGGAAGTTCATCCAGCCCACAGAGGTCACTGGGTCGTATTTGTTGAAGGTGACGGTGAGCGGCACGTTGTTTCCGCCGGCGAACCAGGTGAAGGCCTGTTCCACCATGCGCGCCACCGGGCCCGTGGAGCTGTTCACGATGCCCGATACCGCAATGGATCCATTGAACGCCCCGCCAGAGGTCAACGTGAAGGTGCTGGTGTTCGGCTGCACGCCGCTATTGTAGGTGCGCGCCGCCACGCTCGCCACCAAGGTGATCGGTTCGGTGCTCACCAGGTTGGGCGTGTCGAAGCTGTAGTTGTAGGTCGTCACCATGTCATACACCTCGCCGAACCAAGTGCGGCCGCTCTTGATCAGGTTCGTGAGGTCGCGGTCGATCACCTGCCTGTCGTTGAATTGGGTGATGGTCCGGGTGGCGGGCAACGTTGATTGAGGTATCGCTTGGACCCTGACCGGCGGCTCCACGTCCAAGGTGAGGAAGTAGGACGCCGAATCGGTGAACACGTGCTTGGTATGCGCGTAGAGCGTATCGATCAGGCTCCAGCGCAATGGTCCCTTTCCATAAAAGAGAAGGTAATCCCCAGGTCCGAACTGCCCATCGCCGCCGTCTATTACTTCGATGGCGTGCGCGAACAGGTCGGTGGGCACCTCGACTGCGTTAGTGAAGGGCAGCAGGCCGCTGTTGTTGCCGAAGATGTTGATGCGCTCGCTGGCCAGATCGGAAGTATTCACGCCCAGGTCTCGGAGGAAGTCGTAGCTCAACTTGTAAACGCCATCCTTCGCCACGGTGAATCGGAACCACTCGCCGCTGGCCATGCGCGAATGATCCGGGTAGTTCATCTTCCGGCTGCCCAGCGATTCCTCCGGACCGGTCGTTAACTCATAGCGGAACCGCAGGAGCTTCTCCAGCGCGCCATTCACCGGGTTCCGGCGGAAGGGCAGCACGGAGACCAGCAGTCGCGGACGTTTGCGCTGCATCCGCACCAGGCTTTGAACCTCAGGCTCGGCTCCAATTTCCACAAGAGCGGGCCAAGCGAGCCGCTCCGCCTCCGTCAACGGTACGTAGTACGCGTCGGCAAGGCGAACCGAGACGCTCCCTGTACCAGGCGACAAGGGTATCACCTCCGCATGAACTGGGATGCCGCCACGGTCCAGGTCGGGCTCTGCCGAGGCGAGCCAAGGTCCTAACGGCTCAGCCGATCCGGCTCCACCTTTCGTCGCCGCAGGATTCATCCAGGTCAGTTCTCGCTGAAGATCCAGCTGGGCGGCACAAGGAGCGGCAAGAGCCAGTGAAATGGCCAGATGAAGGAGGTGCTCAGGGGTTCTCATCCACGTCAATCAACAGGTTTTCAACAGGTCGGACCGAAAGTACTACCTTCGACCCTTGCCTTTCGGGCAGGGGATCAACGGCAGGTCTGCGGCATTATTGCCGGGGTCACCGGAACCGGTTCGGAAGGGTTGCGTATAATTGGCGCTTGCAGTAGGCCCTATCGAAACAGGAGCATGAAGAGAAGCACGTTGTGGCACGCGCGCTGGCTTACGGCCGGGGCACTGCTCATTGGGCTGGTGGCTCAAGCCCAGGATCCGCAGTTCACGCAGTTCTATGCGAATCCGCTCTACTTGAACCCGGCGTTCGCAGGAACCGCGCGCTGCCCAAGGGTGGTGCTGAACTACAGGAACCAGTGGCCGGCCCTCACCGGCACCTTCGTCACCACCAGCGCCAGCTACGACCAGCATATCGATGCCATTCTCGGCGGCCTCGGCTTCCTCGTCACCAATGACCAGGCGGGCAAGGGCACATTGAATACCACTACGGTCAGCGGCATCTACTCATACCAACAGGCCATCTCGCGGAAGTTCTCTTTGAAGGCGGGCTTCCAGGCCACCTACTTCCAGAAGTCGCTCGATTGGAGCAAGCTCACCTTCGGGGACCAGATCGATCCGCGCCGGGGTTTCATCTACAACACGAACGATGTGCCCCGCGGCGGCAAAGTGGGCAATGCCGATTTCAGCGCCGGTCTGCTGGGGTACACCGACATCTACTTCGTCGGCTTTGCGGTTCACCACCTCACCCAGCCGAATGAATCGCTGATCGTGGGCACCAGCAGGCTGCCCATGAAGATCACCGGGCACGCCGGTGCGGCCATCCCATTGGGCATGCGCGGCAAGTACGGCGATGCGCGCACACGGATCTCACCCAACGTACTATACCAGCAGCAGGCGGCGTTCAGGCAATTGAACCTGGGCCTGTACGTGGACCATGGCCCTATAACGGCCGGAGTCTGGTACCGCACCCGCGATTCGTTCATCATGCTCATCGGCTTCCACACCGAGAAACTGAAGTTCGGATACAGCTACGACCTCACCACCAGCAAGCTCACCACGCGCACCGCTGGTTCGCATGAGGTGAGCCTGCAGATGCAATTCAATTGCAAACCCAAGAAGCGGAGATTCCGCGTGGTGGCCTGCCCCACGTTCTGAGGAACCTGAAGCATCAACGAAAACAACCACGCAACATGAACCTTGCAAGGAAGACAGGGATCCTGGTGCTGGCCAGCGCGTTTTTCTCAAGTTGCAACTTCGAGAAGAGCGGCGCCACCGGCTGGAACTACAACGACTCCAAGAACGGCGGCTTCGAGAAGGCCAGTTTCGAGGAGCAGGAGAATGGACCCGGACTGGTGCTGATCGAGGGCGGCCAATTCACGATGGGCCGTGTGACCGACGACCTGCGGCATGAATGGGATCACATTCCAAGGACAGTTACAGTCTCCTCCTTCTACATGGATGAGGCCGAGGTCACCAACTTCTACTGGCTGGAGTACCTGTATTGGTTGGACCGGGTGTTCGCGGCCGATTACCCTGAGATTTACAAGAAGGCGCTGCCGGATACGTTGGTGTGGCGCAACAAGCTCGCCTTCAACGAGCCTTACGTGGAGTACTACTTGCGCCACCCGGCTTACCGCGATTACCCCGTAGTCGGAGTGAACTGGCTGCAGGCCAACGACTACTGCGCCTGGCGCACGGATCGCGTGAACGAGATCATACTCATCCGTGAAGGCCTTTTCGAACACTACACCAACCAGATCAACGAAGATCACTTCAACACCGATTCCTACCTCGCCGGCCAATACGAGAGTGGTAAGAAGGTGGATGGCGTGGTCGATTTCAACCCGAACAAGGACCGCCGCAACATCAAGATGGAGGATGGCGTTCTCCTCCCGCGCTACCGTCTGCCCACCGAAGCCGAGTGGGAGTACGCGGCGTATGGCATTATTGGCGCCACGGTTGACGAGCGCGTGGTGGAGCGCCGGATCTACCCGTGGAACGGTCACTGGGTTCGCTATGACAGCCGCAAGCGCGGGGGCACCTTCTACGGTGATTTCCGCGGCAATTTCATGCGCGGCCGAGGGGACTACATGGGCGTTGCCGGCAGCCTCAACGACAATGCCGACGTGACCGCTCCGGTGTTCAGCTACTGGCCTAACGATTACGGCCTGTACAACATGGCCGGCAACGTGAGCGAGTGGGTCATGGATGTGTACCGCCACCTGAGCCCGGAGGACAAGGATGATTTCCGGCCTTTCCGTGGGAACGTATTCAAGACCAAAGTGCTCAATAGCGATGGGGTGATCCAGGACAAGCACGACCTGGTGATCTACGATGTGGACGGTATCAAGTACTACCTCGCCGAATTCCAGTTGGCCATGCAGGGCCGCGCCACCGATGAGGAAGCGGCGCTGATCGATGAATTGCTCACCGCCGTGGATCAGGCCATTGAGTTCAACAATACGCGCAAGCCCGATGCGGCCATGCAGCGGGTGCAGGACATGATCGACAACATCAAAGGCAAGGACCTGGAGATCTGCCCGAAGCTGCTCGCTGGCATCAGCGACTATCAGAGCGATCAGCCGGGCGATGTCCGCGTCCGCAGTGTGACGGTCGAAGAGAACATCGATCGCCGCAACTACCGCCAGAGCGACAACATCGACTATCGCGATGGCGACGTGGAGAGCAGCATATACTACGAACAGCCCGATTACGAAGGCAACGCGATGTACGATTGGGGCAAGACCACCCTGATCAACGATCGCAGCCGTGTGTACAAGGGCGCTAGCTGGGCGGACCGCATCTACTGGGCAGGCCCTGCCACCCGTCGGCACTTGGATGAGCGCCAGAGCACCTCTACCATCGGTTTCCGTTGCGCCATGACGCGCGTGGGCAGCCCGAAGGGAATGGGTGACGACAAGCGCCGCAAGAAGATCACCGACGCGAAGAAGCTCTAGGCTTTGAAGGGCCCGTTAGCTTTCGCCCCCTGGAGAACCCGGGGGGCGTTCGTTTATGGTCCGAATCGAGCAATTGCACCAGCGATTCCGGGAATGCACCGGCCCGTGCACGGATACCCGAGCCGTCGCTGCGGGTTGCATGTTCTTCGCCCTCAAAGGCCCACGCTTCAATGCCAATGCCTTCGCCCCCGAGGCCTTGGAGAAGGGCGCCCTGTACGCCGTGGTGGATGAGGCCGAGTCCGTCATCAGCGATCGTTGCCTCCTCGTGCCGGATGTGCTTTCGGCCTTGCAGGAGCTGGCGCTTCATCACCGTCGCGAATTCAGCATCCCGTTGCTCGCCATCACCGGATCGAACGGCAAGACCACGACGAAAGAGCTCGCGTACGCGGTGATGGCTTCGGACCGCTCCTCGCTGGCGACCACTGGCAACCTCAATAATCATATCGGAGTTCCGCTCACCCTTCTGCGGATCAACACCTCCCACCGGTTCGCCATCATCGAGATGGGGGCCAGCAAGCCGGGCGACATCGCTGAGCTCATGGCCCTTGCCGAGCCCACGCACGGGCTCATCACCAACATCGGCCGCGCGCACTTGGAAGGATTCGGAGGATACGAAGGAGTTTTGCGAACGAAGACGGAACTGTACCGCCACCTGGCGGCATCGGCGGGCGTTGTATTCGTGAACGCGGATGATGCCGTGCTCATGGGAGAGAGCAAGCACCTCATGCGTCGCACCTATGGCGCCAGTGGTATGGCCAGCACCGTAGGCGCAGATGCCTCGGATGGCGCCTTCCTCAATTTCCGCTTCAGGGGCAAGGATGGCCGTGATCGAGAGGTGAGCACCCGCCTCATCGGCGCATACAATCTGCCGAACGCCCTTGCGGCCGTCGCTGTTGGCCAGGAGTTCGGCGTAGCGGACGACCTTATCGCAAGGGCGTTGAATGAATATGTGCCGAGCAACAATCGATCGCAGTTCCTGGATACCGGCCGCAATCACGTGGTGGCCGATGCGTACAACGCCAATCCCAGCAGCATGGCGGCTGCTCTGCGGCATTTCGCCGCGATTCCAACGGACCGAAAGCGCCTGGCAATCCTTGGTGATATGCTTGAGCTGGGCGCCGATGCCATGCACGAGCACCTGTCCGTCGTGGCGTTGGCGAAGGAGCTTGGGCTGCAGACCTGGCTTGTGGGAGCAGAGTTCTCCGCCACCAATCATGAAGGACGCACCTTCCGAGACGTGGAAGAGGCGATTGAAGATGCACGATCGGAGCCGGTAACGGGGAAGCTGGTGCTGCTCAAGGGTTCACGGGGGGTACGCCTGGAGGCCTTGATTCCCTTCCTCTGAATAATCGGAGGATGTGCAAACGGCCGGTGAATAGCCCCCCTTACCGACAACCGCGAAGAGGAAAACCGCCTGAAACCCTTGCTATTGCTAAGGTTCCGGGGGTTCTTGTGTAGCCCGTAGGGGAATCGAACCCCTGTTTCATCCGTGAAAGGGACGCGTCCTAA
>CAZFBP010000011.1:0-25162 GCA_964517255.1 uncultured Chryseobacterium sp. | reverse complement strand
AAGTATTGCTCGGCGAGATCCGGAAGCATCGGAATGGCATCGCGGAAATGTTCCTCGAAGAAGCGCATGAGGTCCTGCTCGTCCTTGATGCGATCGAATGAGTACTCGCCCTCGTGCGGCATGAAGAGTGTCCCCGTGAAACCGCCATCGGTGTTGGCGAGTCCCATCATCATGAACCAGCGGCGCGGCCAGATGTGCAGGCAATGCGGATCCATGCGCGGCGTGCCATCCGCATTCGGCGCGAAGGCGATCTCCTTGTAGTCGTGCTCGATGTAGGTCTGGCTGAAGGTGAAGCGATGCTTCATGAACTCCTGCCGCACGGCGCTGGGCGCGCCATCGCTGCCAAAGACGACATCAGCAGGCACAGCGCTCACTTCGCCCGATGCTTCGTTGTGGAAAGTGCACGTGCCCGTCTCCAGGTTGACGCTGGTACAGCGATGCTCGAAATGCAGCTTCACGTTGGGGAATTTCTCCGCTTCGCTGAGCATCACCTTGTTCAGCTCGCCGCGGCTCACGCTGTGGATGGCGCGCTCGTCGATGCTGTAGGGCAGTCGCGTGAGCTTGCCGTCGCGGTCGTGCGTCATGCGGGCATGCACGGGCACCACGATGCGCTCAACGGCCTCATGCACACCGGCGGCCTTCAACGCGGTCCATCCGCGGTGGCTCACCACCAGGTTGATGCTTCGACCTGCGTACACGTTGCTCTTGCGCGGATCGGCGCGGCGCTCGAACACGTTGACCTGATGTCCGCGCTTGGCCAGGAACACGGCCAGCAGGCTGCCGACCAATCCGCCGCCGACGATGGTGATGTTCTTCATGAAAGCGCCGCTTTGAGGATCTGTCCGAACCGCCACACGTCCTCGAACGAATTGTACATCGGCACCGGTGCGACTCGAATGACATTGGGCTCGCGCCAATCGGCTACCACGCCCTTCGCGCTGATGGCGTGGAACAGGTCCTTGCCCTTGCCGTGCGCCACGATGCTCAATTGGCAACCGCGCTGCGCGATATCGCTCGGGGTGATGATCTCCAGTTGCGCGCCAGCGCCCCTCGCGGCTTCGCCGATCACGAATGCCAGGTAACCGGTGAGCCGTTCGCTCTTCGCGCGCAGGTTCGCGATGCCCGCGCGATCGAACTGCTCCAGTGCCGCGCGATGCACCGCCATGCTGAAGACCGGCGCATTGCTCACCTGCCACGCCTCAGCGGTATTCATGGGCTTGAAGGTGCGCTCCATCTTGAACCGCTCGTGCTTGTCGTGGCCCCACCAGCCAGCGAAAATCGGGAGGCCTTTGCCGTGATGCGCTTCATGCACGAACGCGCCACCGACGCTGCCCGGACCGCTGTTCAGGTATTTGTAGGTGCACCATGCAGCGAAGTCCACATCCCATTCATGCAGCTTCAGATGCAGGTTGCCAGCAGCATGCGCGAGGTCATATCCAGCGTATGCGCCAACAGCGTGAGCGGCTTTCGTTATCGCCGCCATGTCGAAGGCTTGTCCCGTGTAGAAGTTGACGCCACCGAAGCAAACGAGCGCGAGTTCATCACCCAGCTCGTTGATGCGCGCGATGATGTCCTCGGAGCGCACCGTGTATTCACCGGCACGCGGCTGCACTTCAATCAAATCGGTATCGGGATCACCGCCGTGAAAAGCGATCTGTGATGCGAAGGCGTACGTGTCGCTCGGGAAAGGGCGCTGCTCGGCGAGGATCTTCTTCCGGCTCCCTTTAGGCTGGTAGAAGCTCACCAAGAGGAAGTGCAGGTTGCTGGTGAGCTGGTTCATCACCACCACTTCGCTCTCCTTCGCGCCGACAAGACGCGCTGTCATCGCGGTGAGCTCCTCGTGGTAGCTGTACCACGGGTGCTTGGCCTTCATGTGGCCCTCAACGCCAAGCGCAGCCCAGTCATCAAGCTCTTGTTTCAGCGCGGCGGCGGCGCCTTTGGGTTGAAGCCCGAGCGAGTTGCCTGTGAAGTAGATGACGGGCTGACCATCCTTCGGCGGGAAGTGGAACTCATCGCGGAAGGCGCGTAGCGGATCGGAAGCGTCCTGCGCGCGGGCGAAGTCGAGCGTGTTCTTGAACTCGGGCATCGGCGGCGAAAGTAGCGGCGGTGGTTGTGGGTGTGACGGGCGCCGTCAGCACGGGCTGCTCAAGGAAGCGAGCAGCGGGACCAAGGCGATGCAGCAATCGAGGAGGAACCAGTGGAGCCAGCGGCGTTCTGGTGATGCTCGAACGACCAGCACGCTGCAACTGAGCAGTGCAGCCAGCGGCAGCAGGAGAAGCACGGATCGATCCCCGGGCGCGGTCCATGCGTACTGGACGAGCACGAACATCGCCAGCGGCGACATCAGGGCTAACGCGATCGCCCTCGCCATGCGCGCTCCGAGCAACTGCGGCAGCGTTCGCAGGCCCTTCTCATCAACATTCGCGTCGCGCAGATCGAATGCGATGGCGATAGACCAATAGAATCCGAGCAGCACAATCACGAGCATCCACGCCAAGCCGCCCAGTTCATCCGCAGCCAACAACACCGTGCCCGCTGCCCACACCCAGGCCACCAGCAACGATTTCAGTCCCGGCACTTGGCGCAAGCCGATCACACGACGAGTCTTCGTGCGAAGCGGCGTCGCATAAAGCAGCGCTGGAACAACCACGATCCACAGCCTCTCGATCAATGTGGGCAATTCCGACGCGATCAATCCGATTGCGATTACCGCACTGGCGATCACCACCGCCCAAATGAGCTTGGCATGCGCCCGATACCATTCGAAGAGCCCCACCTCCCTCAAGGATGCATCGCGCGAACGCATCAGCCTGCTGTAGCCATAGCATGCGATGGTGGCGAAGAACGCGGCGGCGGCCTTGTTCCAAGAGCCATCGCCGAACCACTCCTCCCCGATCCACCACACCTGCATGGCCGCGCCCAGCGCCAGCACGACATGCCCATGGACCATGAACCGGAGGATCGGGTTCTTGATGGCCAGGTCCATGGCCTAGTCGTAGCCCTCGAGGTTGGGATTGATGATGAACTGCCGTACGCCCACGCCTACCGCGATGCCCACCGCTGTGCTCACGAGACTACGGATCACCCGCTTCGTGCGGCCGACCTTGGCGTAGCCGTAGGCATAGTTCGGCTCGCCGTCGAGGTAGGGATCGCTGAGCGAGCCGCGCGTGACGTGAACGCGTGGCAAGGCCATGGCACCGGCATAAAGCGGCGGAAGGAAGAGCGCGTTCACCTCCAGGTTGAGGGCGATACTGGCGCCAGCACCTAAGAGGAAACCGCCCCAAATGGCGATGCGCGGCTTGTAGCCCGCGATGGCGTCCTGCTCGCCCTTGATGAACCAGCGCGTCTCCTGAACGCTGAGCTCGTTGCCGAAGACCGTGTCCTGGAAGTACCAGACCTTCTCTCGGCCCAGGCTGTCCGTGACGCTGAAGACGCTCTCAGTCGGTTCAGCGCGCTCCTTCCGCTTTCCATTGCGCCCGAGCTCCTCATAGCGCACCTCGAAGGTGCTCTGCCCGAGCACGCGCGCCTCGATGATCTGCCCGTTCATGAGCAGGATGCGGTCCGGCTGGAACGGCGTGATCTGGGCGCGGCTGAGAAGAGCGCTGGCCATGGCCAGCAAGAGGATCAGGAGCCGCATCATGGGTGGCCAAATGTAGCCGGGGCAGCGCGGGGAGCCGGGTATATTCGCCCCGCTTTTCAGCACACCCCCATGAACGTTGTCAGTTACCAGGAGCGTCACATCGGCCCCAATGCCGAAGAGACCAAGGCCATGCTCAAGGCCATCGGCGTGAGCAGTCTCGACGAACTCATCAACCGCACGGTGCCGAAAGCCATTCGCCGTGCGAACAAGCTGGACATCGGCGCGGCCATGACCGAGCGCGAGCACCTCGACAACATGCGGGCGCTCGGCGCGAAGAACAAGGTGTTCCGCAGTTACATCGGCCTCGGGTACAGCGGTACCGTACTGCCCCCGCCGATCCAGCGCAACATCTTCGAGAATCCGGGTTGGTACACGGCGTACACGCCTTACCAGGCGGAGATCTCGCAAGGCCGCTTGGAAGCGCTGTTGAACTTCCAGACGATGTGCAGCGAACTCACCGGCCTGCCCATCGCGAACGCGTCGTTGCTCGACGAGGCCACGGCCATCGCCGAGGCCATGCACATGTTGCACGCCGCGCGCCCGAAGGAGTTGGGCAACGCGCACAGGTTCTTCGCCGACAAGGGCCTCTATCCGCAGAACATCGACGTGCTGAAGACCCGCTGCGCGCCCATCGGAGTGGAACTGGTGGTGGGTGATGCGAAGGACTTCAATCCGGCTGATGGCTACTTCGGCCTCGCGCTGCAATACCCGGCCGTCGATGGCGGAGTGAACGACTACCGGGCACTGGTGAGCAAGGCGAAGACCGCTGGTGTGCGCACTGCGGTCTGCGCCGATCTGCTTTCGCTCGTGCTCCTCGCGCCTCCGGGCGAATGGGGCGCCGATGTGTGCGTGGGCAACAGCCAGCGTTTCGGCGTGCCGATGGGATACGGCGGTCCGCACGCGGCCTTTTTCTGCTGCAGCGACGAGTACAAGCGCTTGATCCCCGGCCGCATCATCGGCGTGAGCCAGGACCGCCGCGGAAAGCAGGGACTGCGCATGGCGCTGCAGACGCGCGAGCAGCATATCCGCCGCGACAAGGCCACCAGCAACATCTGCACGGCGCAGGCCCTGCTCGCCGTGATGGCCGGCATGTACGCCGTGTACCATGGCCCCGATGGCTTGAAGCGCATCGCCCGCAACACGCATGCGCATGCGCGCAACGTGGCCGAGGCCGCGAAGGCCGTGGGCTACACGATCGCGAACACTTCGTTCTTCGACACCATCACGCTGGCTGGCGTGAAGGATGTGAGGAAGGTGAAGGAGCTCGCGGAGCAGCGTGGCATCAACTTCCGCTACGACGGCGGCAACGTGAGCATCGCCTTCGATGAAACGGTACGCGCGAGCGACGCCAACGAGGTGATCGCGGTTCTTGCGGAAGCAGCCGGTGCGAAGGCGCCTGCTGTATTGGGCAATGGCGCACCCATGAATGTGCCAGCTGACCTGCAGCGCAAGAGCGCGTTCCTCACGCACCCCATCTTCAACACGCACCGCACCGAGCTGGAATTGCAGCGCTACATCAAGCGTCTGGAGAACAAGGATTTCTCCTTGATGCACGGCATGATCCCGCTGGGTTCGTGCACCATGAAGCTGAACGCGGCGAGCACCTTGATCCCGCTGAGTTGGCCGGAATGGGGATCACTGCACCCATTCGCGCCGGTGGAACAGACCGAAGGCTATCAAGAGGTCTTCCGTCAGCTCAGCAATGACCTGGCGAAATGCACCGGCTTCACCGCCGTGTCGCTTCAACCCAACAGCGGCGCGCAAGGCGAGTATGCTGGCCTGCTGGTGATCCGCGCGTACCACGAAGCGCGCGGCGACAGTAAGCGCAACATCGCCCTGATCCCCAGCAGCGCGCACGGCACCAATCCGGCCAGCGCCGTGATGGCCGGCATGCAGGTGGTGGTGGTGAAAGCCGATGGCGAAGGCCATGTGGATGTGGCCGACCTGAAGGCGAAGGCCGAGCAGTACAAGGACACGCTGAGCTGCTTGATGGTGACCTACCCCAGCACGCACGGGGTCTATGAGGAGAGCATCAAGGAGATCACCAGCACCATCCACGCGAACGGCGGCTTGGTGTACATGGATGGCGCCAACATGAACGCACAGGTGGGCCTCACCTCGCCTGGCGACATCGGTGCTGACGTATGCCACCTGAACCTGCACAAGACCTTCGCGATCCCGCACGGCGGCGGCGGTCCCGGCATGGGCCCCATCTGCGTGAACGACAAGCTGAAGCCTTTCCTGCCCGGCCATCCGTTGATCAAGACGGGCGGCGAGAACGCGGTGCCCGCAGTGAGCGCCGCGCCTTGGGGCAGCTCGCTCATCCTGCTCATCAGCTACGGTTACATCAAGATGCTTGGCGGCGAGGGCCTCACCGATGCCACGCGCTTCGCGATCCTGAACGCGAACTACCTGCGCGCGAAACTGGAGAAGCACTACCCCATCCTCTATGTGGGCAGCCAGGGGATGGTGGCGCACGAGATGATCCTCGATTGCCGCGACTTCAAGCGCGCGGCCGGCGTGGATGTCAGCGATGTGGCCAAGCGGCTGATGGATTACGGGTTCCATGCGCCCACCGTGAGCTTCCCGGTGGCCGAGACGCTCATGGTGGAACCCACTGAGAGCGAGAGCAAGACCGAGCTGGACCGGTTCATCGAGGCCATGATCAGCATCCGACAGGAGATCGCCGCGATTGAGCAGGGCAAGGCCGACAAGGCCGATAACGTTCTGAAGAACGCGCCGCACACCAGCGAAGAAGTTTGCGCCAACGAATGGAGCCACCTCTACTCGCGCGAGCAAGCCGCATTCCCGGCGCAGGTGAACCGGGAGTGGAAATACTGGCCCACCGTGAGCCGTGTGGACAATGCCTTCGGCGACCGCAACCTTATCTGCACCTGTCCGCCGGTCGAGGACTACATGACCGTGGAAGCCTGATGCGGAACCTGATCCTTCTGCCCTTGGCGGCTCTTGTGCTCGGGCGCACCGCATCCGCGCAATCGCGACAATCCACCTGCCTGTGGAGCGAGGATTTCGAGCAGGGCATCCCTGCGGGATGGAGCACCAATCAAGTTGAACGGCAGACCTCGGCTGGTGTCGGCTTGGGCGAATTCGTCCCCGCCTTCGTTGGAGGAACTGCGAGCGACGCCAATGCCGGCGGTTTCTTCCCCGTGCCCGATATGCCCGTGGGCAACCGCTTCGCCATGGCGAATGATGATGCCGCGCCGTGCAACTGCGACCTCGACTCGGCCGTGCTCGCCACATCGAGCATCGACCTCAGCGGCCATTTCAACATCGCGCTCGACCTGCGCGTGTTTCACACCCGCGCGCTCGGCGGCGGCGAGGCCCGGATCGACTTCAGCGCGAACGGCGGCGAATGGCTGCTCTTCGAGACCATCCCTTCCGGCGAGGGCTGGCAACGGCTCACCTTCAACATGTCGCTGCTCGGCGGCATCAGCGATCTGCGCCTGCGATTCCAATGGAGCGACAGCGCGAATTGGTCCAGTGGCTTCGCTATCGATGACATCTGCATCCGCGAGCAGTTCACGAATGACCTTGCTGTTACCGGTGCGCGCATGGGCGATGCCAACGCTTCGCCATTCGCCTCCAACTCGAACGGATTGGGCTACCGCCTGCTTCCGCTGGAGCAGTCGCGCGCCATGGCACTAAGCATCGACCTGCACAACGTGGGAACATCGCCGCTCTACGCTGTGGCCGTGAGCGTGATGGCCAACCAGGGCGGCACGGATCACGGTCCGTTCACCGCTTCGCTCGATTCCATCAGCAGTGGCGAGCGCGCGACCGTGGTGGTGCAGGCCGACTGGGCGCCTGATGCGCCCGGCGTGGTCACCTACACGGCAACGGCTTACTCACCCACAGGGGAAGAAGATGCCGCCGACAACAGCGCCCAAACCACGATGACCATGACCGGCCCCGGCTGGGACGACGGCTACGGCGCGATGGCCCTGGATGCAGGCCCTTCCCAAGGCGTGAAGCGCTCTGATCTTGGCTTCATCGCGGCCATTCGCGCCGAACTGGCCAACACAGGAAGTACCGCGCGCGGCATCACGGCTTTGCTCGACCCGGCCTCGACGGTCGGGCAGGAGGTGCGTGGCATCCTGCTCAACAGCGCCTTCGAGCTCATCGACACCACATTGCGCCATGCGATCACGACAGCGGACATCGCCGATGCCTTCGCCGGGGTGCCGCTTTACCTGCCTTTCACCACGCCGCCGCAGCTCCCTGCAGCGGACTGCTTCGCCGGACTGCAGCGTTTGCCGGACTTGGGATCGGTGGGCGTGCTCACCAGCGGCAACGGCCCCATCGGCTCGGCGGCCTTCATGGAAGGCGCCTCTTTCGACATCACATGGATGGAGGCCATGCCGATGGTGCGGCTGCATCTGAGCGATTACGGCGTGGGGGTGCGTGAATTGAGCGGGTCGCCCAGGCCACGCGTGTTCCCGATGCCAGCCTCCGAAATGGCTTGGCTGGAATACGATTGGAGCGCGAGCGGCCCGGCCATCCTCACCATCTCTGACCCCAGTGGTCGCGTGGTGGCACGGAGGGCGTTGCCGGCCTCGCCACCCGGCGAGCGGCGCATTCTTCTGGACACCACCTCGCTGAGTTCCGGCGCCTACTTGCTGAGGGTGGAGGGCGCGGCTTCGGCGATTTGCGCCAGGCTGGTGGTGGCACGCTGAGCACTGGCTGGCCGTTGGGCCGTTGCCTGCTTGAGATTGACCGGAGACTGTTCCAGCTCCCGGGCCAAACAGCGCATCACCGGGCTTGCGTGTCTTTCGGCAACAGTTCCTAGCTTCGTGCCCCTTCGGACCAGAAAACCCAACACAACATGACCCAACGTTACATCCTGCTCCCTGCTTTGCTGGTGGCCGGTTCGGCGCTCGCCCAATTGGCGACTGGCGTGCCCGCCCGCATGAACCTCCGACCGGCGGACAATACGCGCGGCGAGACCCTCGCCATCCCTGCTCAGGCGAATGATAGCCGCGCAGGCGGCGACATCGTCTGGAGCGATGATTTCGCCAATGGCCTGGCCGGCAACAATGGCGTAGGCCCTTGGACGCTCTCCGGCCCCGACGGTGCCATCTGGCGCCGCAAGACCACCGGCCCATTGGGCGCTTACACAGGCGTGAACCAGATCATCGGGAGCACCACGGCCGCCAACGGTTTCATGATGTTCAACAGCGATAGCGCCAACAGCGACTGGACCACCGGCACGCCCACGGCATTGGCCTCCTTCACCGATTGGGAAGGCAGTTTGGAATCGCCCGCGCTCGACCTCAGCGCCACCCCGTACGTGGAATTGCAGTTCCAGCAGCGCCTGCGCTTCTGCTGCGGCGATGCCCCGCATTACGTGGAGGTGAGCACCGACGGCGGCGCCACCTGGCCGAACAGCTTCCCGGTGTCCACCGGCATCGCCGTGAACCAGACCAGCACCACGGAGACACGCAAGGTCAACCTGAGTTGCGCGCTGCAGGCCGGCGCCACCAACGTGAAGTTCCGTTTCCGCCACAGCGCCGACGCGGGCACCAGCCACTACCAATGGCAGGTGGATGACGTGAAGATCGTGGAGCTCTATGACCACGACCTCCGCGTAGTGAGCGCATCGGTGAGCGATTTCAACATCGACCTGGCCGCCACCTATGACTCGCTGCGCTATACCCAATATCCGTACAGCCAGCTTCGTCCCTTGCCCTTGAACATGACCGTACTGAACAACAGCACCATGCCGCAGGATGGTACTGTGGCCACTTTCGAGGTGCTGAACGGCGCAACCTCGGTGCTCAATCAGCCCCAGAGCCTGGGTTCGTTCCCCCTGTGCCCCTCTGAGCAGAAAGTCGGCGTCAACCCTTCGTTCACCCCGCCTGCCGCTACTGGCACCTATACGGTGAACTATTCCATCAACGCCACCGATCCGGATAACACCCCTTCGGATAACACCGCCACGGCCAGCTTCGGCGTGCATCCGTTCGACTACGCCCGCGACGGCGGCACGATCAACGGCTACGAGGATGGCGCCGGCGATGGCAGCGTGCTGATCCTGGGCAACGTGTTCTACGTGCACAACGCCACGGACCTCTATGCCGCCAAAGTGGCCCTGAACAACGGCTCGGAGCTCGGTGCCACCATCATCGCGGAGCTCCGCGGACTGGACGCCGACTTCACGGTGATCACTGAGAGCGAGGAGGTGACCATCGCCCAATCGATGCTGGGTGGCAATGGCAGCAGCAACTTCGTCTCTCTGGAGTTCAACCCGCCCGTGCCGTTGGATGCCATGACCGACTATTTCCTCACCATCCACTGCTACGGCAACGTGCGCATCGGGAACAACGGCACCAGCGATGAGCAGACCAGCTTCATCTATTACATCAGCCCCACGCAAGGCGAAGACTGGTTCTACACCACCACCACTCCCATGGTGCGCATGAGCTTCGATCCTTCAGCCGGCCTGGACGACATGACCACCGTGAGTGGCGCCGGCTTGGGCCAGAACATGCCCAACCCCAGCCGTGGAACCACCACCATTCCTTACACGCTGGATCAAGCGGCCCATGTGGCCATGGAGCTGCACGACGTGAGCGGCAAGCTCGTGAAGCGCATCAACGAGGGCTTCCGCCCGGCAGGCAGCTACCGCATGAACATGAGCACCTTCGACCTCACCGAGGGCCTCTACCTCTACACCCTTCGCGCTGGCAATGTGACCGTGACCCGGCGCATGAGCGTGGAGCGCTAGGATAGGCTTCGATTTGTATTACTGGAGGGGCGCCGATCGGCGCCCCTCCTCATTTCGGCCCCTGCCGACGGCCAGCCCGCCTTCACGGGCATGCACGCGCAAATCAGCGCGGTCCCACCGGTCTCCACGCGCGTTTCCTCGGCCTCGCAAGCATGGCGGCCGAACTGAACCACTCGCCACTTGGAATTGATGGGTCGCATGGTTTGCTTTGTCCCTCAACCCCTCGTGGAATCCCCGAAACAAAAAACAGACCGATGAAGAAGCTTTACTCGTCCTGCATCCTGCTCGCCCTGGCCCTCAGCGGCACGGTGAGCGCCCAGAAAACGGCCTACCAAGGCCCGCGCATCTCTGCCAAGCCCTCTTTGGACCCCGCAGTGAGCGTAGGACCGGCCAGCAACGCAGCCCGCAGCACCATTCTTTGGGAGAGCGATTTCTCCAGCGCGGCTGACTGGACCTTGAGCACCGACCACGGCGGCACCTTGCCGGGCATGAACGATTGGCAGATCGGCGTGGGCCTCACCGCGCAAGGCGATTTCCCTACCCCCCCCATCCAGAGCACCACGGCCGGCAATGGCTACGCGATGTACGATAGCGATGCAGGCAACAACAACACGGCCAACTTCGAGCGCGCCAACCTCACCACGTCCAGTTCCTTCAGCACTACGGGCTACCCCAACGTGATCGTGGAGTTCCAGACGCAGTACCGCCGGTACAACAACGAGCAGACCTACATCGTGGTGAGCACCAATAACTCCGATTGGCCTACCACGCTGGAGCCCACCACGGACATCAGCGGGATGAACAACGTGTTCTACGTGTTCGAGCCCGGTGAGCTCACGCAAGGGGTCTCTCCCGGCAACCCGGTGACCAAGCGCATCAACATCTCCGCTGCCGCCGGCGACCAAGCCACCGTGTGGGTGCGCGTGCTCTTCGTGGGCATCTGGGGATACACCTGGTACGTGGACGATCTCAAGGTGATGGACCAGCCCCCGTACGACGTGGTGATGCAGAACGGCTTCCTGAGCCACACCGGTAACGGAGAGGAGTACGGCCGGATTCCGCAGTCCCAACTGAACCCCACCATGCAAGTGGGCGGCGATGTGCTCAACTTCGGCATCAACGCTGTGACGAACGTGGTGGTCGGTGTGGCGGTGAGCGGCGGCACCCCCTTCAGCGCGAACAGCACCCCTGCTGACCTGGCCAGTGGCGCCACCACCTCGATGGACCAGAGCGTGACCCTCCCCAATGGCGGCTCGCTCAATACGGGCATGTACAATGCCACCATCGGCGTGGCCTGCACCGAGACCCCGCTGGAGGACGGCACCGACAACAACACCTATCTCCGCAACTTCGAGGTGAACAACGAGTGGTACTCGCTCGACGGCATCGGCAACCATCCCACCGGTTACGAGTCGCTCGCCTCGATCGGCACCAACAGCTTCACGGACGTCACCGACGGCTTGGTTCTGTTCAACTACTATGAGATCCGCCAACCGCTGCTGGTCTATGGCCTGGAAATCGGCCTCACCTCGGCCTCGGAGGCAGAAGCCTACTTCATTCCGGCCGTTTGGGACACCACCCTGACCGCCGAAACGCACCTCGATGTGCCCATCTTCGAAAACCAGAACGTGACCGTACTGACCGCCGACAATGTGGCCGCTGGCAAAATCGAGGTGGCCTTCGAGACGGCCCAGAACCTGCCCGCAGGCGGCTACTACATCGGCATCACCACCTTCAGCAATGGCGGGGAGAACAACATGCGCGTGTTCGACGACCTCACCGTGCCTCAGCCCGGCCTCGCTTCCGGCATCGACATCCCCGGCCCCGATGACCAGGTGTACACCAACGGCAACGCCCTCCACATCCGCCTGAAGCTGACCCCGATCAGCTCGGTGCCCGAATTGGGCGAGCTCACCGGCATCAGCCTCTTCCCGAACCCCAGCGCCGACGGCCTGCTGCAGTTCCGTAGTGAGCAGAGCGGCAGCTTCAGCATCCAGGTGATGGACGCTCTGGGCCGTGAGGTACTCAGCACCCGCAGCAACGGCAGCTCCACCTTGGACCTGCGCGGTGAGGCCGCTGGCGTGTACTCCGTGCGCGTGAGCAATGGCAGCGCCACCACCGTGCAGCGTGTCGCGTTGAACTGATCGAATCTTCTTCCAGGGGTTGCCCCCGGCGCAATGCGCCGGGGGCTTTCTCTTTTGGCCCTTCGCTTCAACCGCCCATGGCGCGCTTCACCTGCCGCATGAGGTTGCCGGCGAAGACGAATTCGTTGAGCTCCTGGTTATCGCTGTGCAGCAGCTCCTCGCGCCCTCCCTCCCACCACTTGGTGCCGTTGTGGATGAAGAGGATGTGCTCACCGGTCTCCATCACGCTGTTCATGTCGTGGGTGATGACGATTGTGGTGATGCCCGACTCCTCGGTGATCTCCTTGATGAGCTCGTCGATCACGATGCTGGTCTGCGGGTCGAGGCCGCTGTTGGGCTCATCGCACAGCAGGTACTTGGGCTCCATGGCGATGGCGCGCGCGATGCCTACGCGCTTCTGCATGCCGCCGCTGATCTCGCTGGGGTAGTGCCGGCGCTTGTCGGGCGCGATGCCCACCCGATGTAGGCAGAGCTCGGCGCGCTCGCGCATGGCCTTGGCGTCGGTGGTGCCGAACATGCGGAGCGGGAACATCACGTTCTCCATCACGTTCAGCGAATCGAAGAGCGCGCCGCCCTGGAAGAGCATGCCGATCTCCTGGCGCACGGCGCGCTTCTCCTCCTTGCCCAGCCTGTGGAAGCTGCGGCCATCGTAAAGCACCTCGCCCTCTTCGGGCTGGTGCAGGCCCACGATGCACTTGGCCAGCACGCTCTTGCCGCTGCCGCTCTTGCCGATCACCTGGTTCACCCTGCCCTTCCGGAACAAGGCGCTGATGTCGGAGAGCACTTGCGCCTGCCCGAACCGCTTGCTCAATCCGCGCACCTCGATCATCAGAGCATGAGCTTGGTGATCACGAAATTGCTGATGATGATGGCCACGATGCTCCAGACCACCCCTGTGGTGCTGCTGATGCCCACCTCGCGCGTGCCGCCACGCGTGATGTAACCGTGGTAGCCGCCCACCGTGGTGATGATGAAGGCGAAGACCTCCGTCTTGATGAGCGCGTAGGTGACCGAGAAGGGGTCGAAGTCCACCCGGATGCCCTCGACGTACGAGGCCGTGCTGATGATGCCCGTGGCGGCCACGATGAGGTAGCCCCCGAACACGCTCAGGAACATGCTCACGATGATCAGGAACGGGAA
Organism: uncultured Chryseobacterium sp.; assembly: GCA_964517255.1. GTDB lineage: Bacteria > Bacteroidota > Bacteroidia > Flavobacteriales_F > PHOS-HE28 > PHOS-HE28. The sequence goes on along the minus strand of CAZFBP010000011.1, from coordinate 11,493 downwards.
GATGAGGAGCGCGGCCACCACCTTGGGCAGCACCAAGTAGCCCGCGCTGTTCACGCCCATGATGTCGAGCGCGTCGATCTGCTCCTTCACGCGCATGGTGCCGATCTCTGCCGCGATGGTGCCGGCCACCTTGCCCGCGAGGATGAGCGCGATGATGGTGGGGCTGAACTCCAGGATGGAGCTCTGCCGCGTGGCGAAGCCCACCAGGCTGTCGGGGATGAAAGGGCTGACCATGTTGCTCGCCGTCTGCAGCGCGATCACCGCGCCCATGAAGCCGCTGAGCACCGAGACGATGCCCAGGCTGCGCACGCCCAGCAGATCGACCTCATCGAGCATGCGGCGCCAGAAGATGCCGAAGCGCTCCGGGCGCGCGAAGGCATCGCGCAGGAAAATCACGTAATGGCCGATGTGGAAGATGAGGCGCACGCGATGGGATGGAGCGCGACGAAAGTAGGCCCTGCCCATGCGCGCGTAACTTGCCCCCGATGCGGTTGCGCACCCTGACTCGTGGACTGCCGCTGGTGCTCGCCTTGATGATGTGCGCCTGCGCGAGCACGCCGAAGAAGTACCGCAAGAAGCGCGGCTGCGATTGCCCGCATTGGAACCACGTTCCGGCAAAGACCGCGAAGGCCGCGCCCGAGCGCGCCTGAGAACCATGCACGCCACGCCGCTCCAGGCCCTGAGAGACAAACTGCCCGAAGCGGCCTGGCCCCCGGTGCTCGAATGGCTCCGTGAGCACGAGGTGGCAGTGCGGCTCACCAGGCCGCGCAGCAGCAAGCTCGGCGATTACCGCTTCGACCGGGCGAGCCGTCTGGCGCGCATCACCGTGAACCGCGACTTGAACCCCTACTCTTTCCTGGTGACGCTGGTGCATGAGTTCGCCCACCATGCCGCGTTCCTTGACGCGCCGCGCGCCGAGCCGCATGGCACCGAATGGCGCACCGCCTATCAGCGGCTCATGCGCCCCTTCCTCAGCCCTACGGTGCTACCGCCCGATGTGCTCCTCGCCCTCACTCAGCACTTGCACCGCCCTCCGGCCAGCAGTTGCGCCGATCCGCAGCTCATGCGCGCGCTGCATCGCCATGACGATGCGCCCGGCCTGCTGCTGGAGCGTTTGCCGGAGGGCACCGTATTCGGCTTCCGACGATTGCTCTATGTGAAGGGCCCGCGGCTGCGAAAGCGGTTCAAGTGCCATTGCCTCAACGATCGGCGCGACTTCCTCATGCAGCCGCTGATCCAGGTGGACCTGCGAATCGTGCAGCCGCTGCCCCTGCCCGCCAGCGAGCCAATACCTTGCGGCCCGCATGAACCGTGAGCACACTTGGTGCGTGATCATGGCGGGCGGCGTAGGAAGCCGCTTCTGGCCCATGAGCCGCACGGCCTATCCCAAGCAATTCCTCGACTTCCTCGGCCTTGGCCGTACCCTGCTGCAGCAGACTTACGACCGCTTCGAGCCCCTGTGCGGCAAGGAGCGGATCCTGGTGGTGACCAACGAACGCTACGCCGCCATCGTGCGCGAGCAACTGCCGGGCCTGGCCGATTGGCAGATCCTGGCGGAGCCGCAGCGCAAGAACACCGCGCCCTGCGTGGCGTACGCGAACGCTGTGATCGCCAAGCGCGATCCGGTGGCGGCCATCGTGGTGGCGCCCAGCGACCACCTGGTGCTGAAGGAGGAGGCCTTCCACGATACCATACGCATCGCCGTGAAACAGGCGCGCGCCGCCGATTGCCTCGTGACGCTCGGCATCGTGCCAAGCCGACCCGATACCGGTTACGGCTACATCCAGTTCCAGGAAGGCAATGGCGCCGTGCATCCGCGCGTGAAGCGGGTGCGGACCTTCACCGAGAAGCCCGACCACGCCACGGCACTTCGCTTCATCGAGAGCGGCGACTTCCTTTGGAACGCCGGCATCTTCATCTGGACGCTGACGAGCATCGATGCCGCCTTCCGCCGCCACCTGCCCGACATCCAGGCGCTCTTCGACCAGCGGCGCGGCGCCCTCGGAACAGCGGATGAGCGCGCGGCCATCCAAGAGGTGTACGCCGAGTGCGCCAGCGAGAGCATCGACTACGGCATCATGGAGAAGGCCGCGAACGCCTTCACGGTGATGAGCGAGTTCGGCTGGAGCGACCTGGGCACTTGGGGCAGCCTGTACACCCACCTGCCCAAGGACGCGCAAGGCAATGCGTCCATCGGCAGCGCGGTGAAGCTCCATGATTGCAGCGGCAACGTGGTGCACGCGCACGACGATCGGCTAATGGTGCTGCAGGGCCTGGAGGATTTCATCGTGGTGAGCACGGCCGATGCGCTGCTGGTGTGCCGCAAGCGCGATGAGCAGCAGATCAAGCAATTCGTGAACGAGCTCACCGCGCAGAACGGCGAGCGCTACATCTGATCACGGCATCATGGACCGGGCCTACCGGCTGCTCGTCATCGCGGCGCTCGCCAGCTGGACCGTGCTGCTCTTCCTCTTCGACCCCGAGACGCACCCCTCATTCCTTTCCTGCCCTTTCGAGGCGCTCACCGGCCTGTTCTGCCCCGGCTGCGGCGCCCAGCGCGCCGTGCACGACCTGTTGCACCTGCGCATGGGCGAAGCCTTCGGGCACAATGCGGCCCTCGTGCTTGCCGTGCCGGTGCTTGGCGCGCAATGGGCGTGGAAGCGTTGGATGCACCGCGATCCGGCGGGCGACAACCGGGTGGTCTGGGCCTGGGGCGGCGGCCTTATGCTCTGGGGCGTGCTGCGCAACCTGCCCGGCCTCGAAGCCCTATCTCCCTAGCCGCTTACATTGCGGCGCAGCCCCTTCAGCGCTCGTGTCCACGTTCGAACTCATCATCGGCCGGGAAATCCTGGCCCGGCGGTCCGCTGAGCTTTCGACGGCGCCCATCATCGCGCTGGATACCGAGGCCAGCAGCTTCCACCGCTACAAGGAGAAAGTGTGCCTGGTGCAACTCAGCACGCGCGATCGAACCTGGCTGGTGGACCCGCTGGCCGTGACTGACCTCACGCCGTTGGCGCAGCTGCTCGCGGTGAAGAGCATGGAGGTGGTGATCCACGATGCCGATTACGACCTGCGCATCCTGGCGAAGTACCATGGCATCCGCGTGGAGAACGTATTCGACACGCTCGTTGCAGCAGAGCTGATCAACGAGGCGGAGATCGGCCTGGCCTCGCTGTTGCTGAAGTACCAAGGCGTGCAGGTGGACAAGAAGTTCCAGAAGGCCGATTGGAGCAAGCGCCCGCTTCCCGCCGACATGCTGGCCTATGCCGCTGGCGACACCAGCCATCTGATCGCGCTGCGCGACCAACTGAAGGAGAAGCTCATCGCGATGGACCGGTGGGCCTGGGCCGAGGAGGAATTCGCCCTGCTCACTGATGCGCCCTTCAACCTGCCGGTTGATGACGAGCCTGCCTTCTTGAAGATGAAAGGCGCCAAGCTCTTGAAGCCGTACCAGCTTGCCATTCTGCGCGAAGTGCATGCCCTGCGCGAATCGGTGGCCGAGAGGCTCGACCGGGCACCCTTCATGGTGCTTGGCAACGAAGCGCTGCTTCTGTTGGCCACCGACCCGCCCAGGAGCGCACGCGAGATCGGCACGCGCAAGGGCATCGGCGAGAAGCTCGTGCAGCGCCACGGCCGCGAATTGATGGCCGCCGTGCAGCGTGGCCTTGATCAGCCCAAGGAGGAATGGCCGCGCGTGCCCAAAGGCAAGCGCTGGCCGCGCGACAACGATTACGACGACCGGCTGAAGCGCTTGAAGCAGGCACGCGACCGCCTCACCCACGAGAACGACCTGCGCTTGGGCATCGTGGCAAGCAACCAGATGCTATCGGAGATGGCACGCCTGCTGCCCGGCGACAGGGCCGCGCTCGCTGCGATGCCCGGCATGCGCCGTTACCAGGTGGAGAACTTCGGCGATGCGCTGCTCGCTGCGCTGTGATGTTGGTGCTGGGCTACATCGGCGCGCTGATCATGGGCCTGGTGCTTGGCCTGATCGGCGGCGGCGGCTCCATCCTCACCGTGCCCATCCTCGTCTATCTCTTCGGCGTGGGAAAGGTCACGGCCACGGCCTATTCGCTCTTCATCGTGGGCGCTACTGCGGCCGCGGGCTCGGCCAGCCATGTGCGCCAGGGCAACATTCACTGGCGCAGCGCCATCTGGTTCGGCGCGCCGTCCATCGCGGCGGTATTCGCCACGCGCGCCTGGCTGCTGCCTGCGATCCCGGATGAGATCTCCATTGGAGGCAGCATTGTGCCGAAGGGCACCTTGCTCCTGCTGCTCTTCGCCGTGCTCATGGTCGCTGCTGCCGTGGGCATGGTGCGCGGGGGCACGGGACCGCGCGCTCCATCGACCCACAAGCACAGTACTGCGATGATCCTCGCCTGCACGGAGGGCATCGCTGTTGGCACGCTCACCGGACTCGTGGGCGCCGGTGGCGGCTTCCTGATCATCCCCGCCCTGGTGATGCTCGGCGGCCTTGGGATGAAGCAGGCCATCGGCACCTCGTTGGTCATCATCGCCGCGAAAAGCCTGATCGGATTCACAGGCGACCTGCTGGCCGGCCTGCACGCCGATTGGGCCTTCCTGCTGGCCTGCACGGCCACGGCTATTGCTGGCATTCTCTTAGGCGCAGCGCTCAGCACGCGTATCCCCGGCGAACGGCTCAAGCCTGCCTTCGGCTGGTTCGTGCTGGTCACGGGCATGGCCATGGTCGTGGCCGAACTCGTGCGTGCTTGAAAGGCCGGGCAGCGCCCGATCTTCGCGCCCATGAACGTCGAACAGATCTACACCGGCTGCCTCGCGCAAGGCGCCTACTACATCAGTCACAACGGCGAGGCCGCCATCATCGACCCGCTGCGCGAGGTAGGGCCCTACATCGAGCGCGCCGCCGGGCACGGCGACACGATCAAGTACATCTTCGAGACGCACTTCCACGCCGACTTCGTGAGCGGTCACCAGGACCTGGCGCGCAAGACCGGAGCGCCCATCGTGTACGGGCCTGGCGCGAACCCCGAGTTCACGGCGCATATCGCCAAGGACGGCGAGGAGTTCAAGCTTGGCGGACTGACCATTCGCGCGCTGCACACGCCGGGGCATACCATGGAGAGCACCTGCTACCTGTTGCTGAAGGAAGATGGTACGCCGCATTGCGTCTTCACCGGCGATACGCTCTTCATCGGCGATGTGGGCCGCCCCGACCTGGCGCAGAAGCTCGGATCCCTCACCACGGAAGACCTCGCCGGGCACCTGTATGACTCGCTCAACAGCAAGATCAAGGTGCTGCCCGATGATGTGATCGTGTACCCCGCGCACGGAGCCGGCAGCGCGTGCGGCAAGAACATGAGCAAGGAGACCTTCGACACGCTGGGCCACCAGAAGCAGGTGAATTACGCGCTGCTCGCCACCACCAAGGAGCAGTTCGTGCGCGAGGTCACGGAGGGCATCGCGCCACCGCCTGCGTACTTCCCCATGAACGTGGCGCTGAACAAAGGCGGCGTGGCCAGCTTGGACACGGTGCTTGAGCGTGGGTTGAAGGCGCTCTCACCTGACGAATTGGAAACCGTGGTGGAAAGCACCGGCGCCCTCGTGCTCGATACGCGCACGGCTCAGACCTTCAAGGACGGCTTCATTCCCAACAGCGTCAATATCGGGCTCAAAGGCGATTTCGCCCCTTGGGTGGGCGCGCTGATCACCGACATCGCGCAGGCCCTCATCCTCGTATGCGATGCAGGCCGCGAGCAGGAAGCGGTGACACGACTGAGCCGCGTGGGCTACGACAACACGCTCGGCTACCTGCAGGGCGGCATCGCGGCATGGAAGAGCGCAGGCAAGGAGGTGGATGCCATCGAGAGCATCTCCGCAGAGGAATTCGCCAAGCGGATGAAAGCCTCGCCGCTGCACGTGATTGACGTGCGCAAGCATGGCGAGTGGGACAAAGGCCATGTGGAAGGCGCCGAGCACGCGTGCCTCTCGCAGCTCAACAGCAGCATGGCCACCTTCTCCAGGAGCGCGGACAACTACATCCATTGCCAGGGCGGCTACCGCAGCATGATCGCCACCAGCATCCTGAAGGCGCGCGGCTTCGAGAACGTGATCGACGTGGCTGGCGGGTTCGGGGCGATCAGCAAGACACCTGTGTCCATCATCAACACCCACCTCTAGCTCAGGATTCTGGCGGATAGCGACGCCGATAACGGTGAAGCGAACGATCGGCTTGTTTTGGACTGGAACGAAAAGGAACTGCCCAACATCTTCGGCAAGGTCCCAGCGAAACGATGCTTCGGGTGCATGGTGCGCTTCAAGGGCATGACGGGCAACTCCACCATGCACAACGACATGGGCAAGCGCGTGGACTGGATCAAGATCGGCTTGAAGCTCATCGACTAGCAGAAGGCCTGGCCTGATCGCGGCCTGCCTGCTCTAGGGCGATCCGGACGACACGCTCTGCCGCCTGAGAATGGTGATGAACCCGCACCGCGCCAACAGCACATGCATGCTATCCCATAAGACTACCTCGGTGCATTCTCTCCAGTTGATCCGAATGTCGAAGGCCTTATCACCGCCACGGACGCGCCGCAGACGCTGCTGACCAATTGGAGGGGGACGACCTTGAGTTCAGGTGACGCGAATGGCAGGGAAACCACCCTGCCCATCCGGTCAGGCTCCCAATGTCTGAGTTATGATCGCTTCATTACGATATTGCATTGTATTAGTATTGCGCCCTGGAACACCATGGGCCTCATCAAGACCGACCTCTTCACCGCCGAGCAGAACCGGATCGCCGCTCTTGCGAAAGTGCTCGGCCACCCGGCGCGCATCGCCATCCTGCAATACCTCGTGAAGCAGGGCACCTGTGTGAACGGCTCCCTCGTGGAGGAGCTGGGGCTGGCCCAGGCCACCATCAGCCAGCACTTGTGGGAGCTGAAGAACGCCGGGCTGATCCAAGGCACCGTGGAAGGCACGAGCATCTGCTACTGCATTGACCCCAAAGGCTGGAACACATTGAAGAAGGACCTGAACAAACTGCTCACGAGCGTGAGCGACAACTGCTGCTAGTACGGGCGGGATATATCCCGCCCTCAACTAAACCCAACCAAGATGAACAACACGACGCATGGGCCGGAAATTCCCGGCCCCAACGAGATCAAGGACCTCGTCCGCGCCAAGTACGCGGAGATCGCCAAACAGGACAAGGACACCAATGCCAGCAGCTGCTGCGGCGCGGGAGGCTGCAGCAATGAGGTGTACAACATCATGACCGATGACTATGCCCAGGTGGAGGGCTACAACCCAGACGCCGACCTCGGCCTCGGCTGCGGCCTGCCCACGCAGTTCGCGGGCATCAAGAAGGGTGACACGGTGCTCGACCTGGGCAGTGGCGCCGGCAACGACTGCTTCGTGGCGCGCCATGAGACCGGCGAGGATGGCCGCGTGATCGGCGTGGACTTCACACCCGAGATGATCGCCAAGGCGAAGGCCAACACCGCCAAGCTGGGCTACCAGAACGTGGAGTTCCGCCAAGGCGACATCGAAGCCCTTCCGCTCACGAGCAACATCGTGGATGTGGTGGTGAGCAATTGCGTGCTGAACCTGGTACCTGACAAGCGCAAGGCCTTCAGCGAGGTCCTTCGCGTGCTCAAGCCGGGCGGACACTTCAGCATCAGCGATGTGGTGCTGAAGGGCGAACTACCCGCCAACCTGCAACAGGCTGCGGAGATGTATGCCGGTTGCGTGAGCGGTGCGTTGCAGGAGAGCGACTACCTGGGCATCATCCACGAGCTCGGTTTCGAGCACGTGAGCGTGCAGAAGCGCAAGCCCATCGTAGTGCCCGACGACATCCTCGCGAACTATCTGAACGCCGAAGAGCTCGCCGCCTTCAAGAACAGCGGCGTGGGCATCTTCAGCATCACGGCCTCGGCTTACAAGAATTCCGCGATGCCGGGTCAAGCCCGGCATGACAAACAAGAACTGAAGGCTGCATGCTGCGGACCCAATAGTTCCTGCTGCTGAACCATGAGGATCCTTGTTCTCTGCACGGGGAACAGCTGCCGCAGCCAGATCGCGCACGGTTATCTGCGGCACTTCGCAGGAACACGCGCGGAGGTGCGCAGCGCGGGAGTGGAAACGCACGGCGTGAACCAGCGCGCCATCGCCGTGATGAAGGAGGATGGCGTGGACATCGCTCACCACACGAGCAACAACGTGGACGAGTACCGCGACATCGTCTTCGACCACGTGATCACCGTGTGCGACAATGCCAGGGAACGCTGCCCCTGGTTCCCCACCACCGCGCAGAAGCACCACCGCAACTTCTCCGACCCGGCGAAAGTCACGGGCACGGAGGAGGAGGTCATGAACGCGTTCCGCGCGGTGCGCGACGAGATCAAGGCCTATTGCAAGGACTTCATCGAACGCCATGTCCTCGTCCTATGAACAAGCGCCTCTCCTTCCTGGATCGGCACCTCACGCTGTGGATCTTCGCTGCCATGCTGGTGGGGGTCGGCATCGGGTACTTCCTGCCCGGAGTCACCGCCTCCATCGATGCGGCCTCGAACGGCACCACCAACATCCCGCTCGCCATCGGCCTCATCCTTATGATGATCCCGCCTTTGGCCAAAGTGGACTACGCCAAGCTACCCAGCGTGTTCAAGCACAAGCGCGTACTGGGCACCGGCCTCTTCATGAGCTGGATCGTGGGGCCCGCGCTGATGTTCGGACTCGGGCTGATCTTTTTGCGCGCGTTCCCGGAGTACTTCTCCGGCGTCATGCTCATCGCACTCGCGCCCTGCATCGCCATGGTGTTGGTGTGGAACGACCTGGCGCAGGGCGACCGCGAGCTGGCCGCCGGTCTGGTCGCGCTGAACAGCATCCTGCAGATCCTCTTCTACAGCAGCTATGCCTGGCTGTACGTCACCGTGCTGCCGCCGCTCTTCGGGGTGGAAGGCTACGCGGTGGATGTCACCATCGGCGAGATCACGCGCACGGTGCTCATCTACCTGGGCATTCCCTTCGCCACGGGCTTCCTGCTGCGCTTCGTGCTTGCACGGTGGAAGGGTGAAGAGTGGTACATGCGGCGCTTCATCCCGGCCATCGCGCCCATCACCTTGGTGGCGCTGCTCTTCACCATCGTGGTGATGTTCAGCCTCAAGGGGCGCATGATCGTGGACATCCCGCTGGACGTGGTGCGCGTGGCCGTGCCGCTCACGCTCTTCTTCCTGCTCATGTTCTTCAGCACCTTCTACCTGGTGCAACGACTTGGTGGCACCTACAAGGAGAAGACGACCCTCGCCTTCACCGCCGGCAGCAACAACTTCGAACTGGGCATCGCCGTGGCCATCGCGGTCTTCGGGCTCAATAGCGGACAGGCTTTCGCCGCCGTGGTAGGTCCGCTCATCGAAGTACCGGTGCTGATCAGTCTGGTGAACTTTGCGCTTAATCGCATGGTGACCGCCAAACGCGCATGAGCATGGGACCCCGCACCGCCTCCCTCCTCGCCCTCTTCACCGAAGGCCGAACCCGCTTCACCAAGGTGCTCGACACGCTCACGGCGGTCGACCTGCCGAAGAAGCTCGCGCCCTCGCCCAACAGCGCTGGTTTCCTGGTGCGGCACATCGGCGATGTGGAGCTGCTCTTCGCCAAGAACGTGTTCGGCTTGCAAGGCGTGATCGTTCATGCCAGCACCGTGGCCAAGGGGCATGACACCGGCGAATGGACCGACCTGGCCGCGCTGAAGGCCTATGTGCAGGAGAGCGCCGACACCTTGCGCCGCGCAATCGGGGCCACTCCCGATGCGGACTGGGACATCGTGATCGAGACCAAGGAGTTCGGGAAGAGGACCAAGGCCGAGGCGCTGGGCCGCATCGTGACGCACACGGCTTACCACGCCGGGCAATTGAACATGATCATCAAGTACGGCAGCAGCATCCTCTGAAGCTGGACCATGGATGCTTCCTTCCTTCTGATCCCCGCCGCCGCGCTCACCGCATCGCTCGTCACGCTCATCAGCGGCTTCGGCCTCGGCACCTTGCTCCTTCCGGTCTTCGCGCTCTTCTTCCCGCTGGAAGTGGCCATCCTGCTCACCGCCGTGGTGCACCTGCTCAACAACCTCTTCAAGCTGGCGCTGCTGTGGAAGGACATCCATTGGCGCACCGTCCTGCTCTTCGGCGTGCCGGGCATCCTTGGCGCATACCTGGGCGCGATGCTCATGCTCTCGCTCGGCACGCGTGATCCGCTCTTCCAAGGCGTGCTGCATCCCGTCGATCCGCTCGATCTGGTCATCGCAGGACTTATGCTCGTGTTCGGCCTGTTCGAGATCTCGAAGGCCCTGAACAAGCTCTCGCTTGCATCGAACTGGATGGTGCCCGGCGGACTCATCAGCGGCTTCTTCGGCGGACTGAGCGGTCATCAAGGCGCGCTGCGCAGCGTGTTCCTCCTGCGCAGTGGCCTTGCCAAGGAAGCCTTCATCGCGAGCGGTGTGGCCATTGCCTGCCTGGTGGATCTCGCACGTCTGCCAACGTACCTGCAGGGTGGATCCTTGCGCGGCATCCAGGACCAATGGCCGCTGCTCTCCGCTGCGACACTCGCGGCATTCATCGGCGCGTGGCGGGGGAAGAAGCTCATCCCCAAAGTGACCATGCGCGGCGTGCAACTCATCGTGGGGGTGTTGATACTCGCCATTGCCGTGCTGCTCTCTGCTGGCATCATTTGACCAGCGAACGATGAGCACCACCCTTGGCCTCCGCGCCAACTGGAAGCAGTTCACCCTGCTGGTAGTCGTAAACGCCTTCGTGGGTGGCACCGTGGGCATCGAACGCACCGTGTTGCCAGCACTTGGCGAGAAGGACCGCGGGCTCGCCATGGGCCTCAACGATTTCATCGGGTATCTGGCGGTCGGCGCGATGGCCCTCCTGACGTGCTACCTCGCCACGCATTATGGCCCACGGCCCGTGCCCTTCCAGGTCTGGATCGCTTTGTCTGTGATCAGTCTGCTGCTGATGCTGCTGTGGGCGAAGGGCACTACGCACCACGTGACCACCGAAGCCGCGAAGAGCGCGCTGCTCAAACTCAAGCGCCTATTCGTGGAGACCAGTCTCACGCGGCGCATGCTGGGCAACGTCACCTAGGCCGGACTGGTGAACAAGCTGAACGACGGCATGCCGTGGGGCCTGTCGCCCGAATTGCTGGAACACGCGTGTAGCTGGTCGCACCGGGAACGTAACGTAACGGCTTGCGCCAAATGGCGGTGGACGCAGCGCGCAGGCCGCGCACGTGCTGCGCGACATGGGCTTCGTGCGGACGCGGGGTTGTGCGGGGGGACGGTGGGATGGCGGTGTGCAGAGGCCCTCTAGGGAAAGTGGTCCCTGTCCCGGACCTCCGAATGGCGCAGAACAGGAAATTCCGGACCGTATCGAAGCGCGTCACCTGGTCCACTTTGAAAAACTTGGGTCTGTTGAATTCTGAGTGGGTGAAGTTCTGGATGAATTCGGTGCTTTGCGC